>JAWWDW010000303.1:0-3431 GCA_033719735.1 Robiginitalea sp.
CGGATCGAGCATTTCCCCCCTCGTCCTTGCGTGGGGGATAGCAACGGTAATCCGGGTATCTGTGGGTTCTGCCACGGTTGCCGGGCTCACGGCTGCAGGGATCGTGCTGCCCTTAATCGGCAACTCGGGAGTGGCGCCGGAACTCATGGTCCTGGCCATCGGGTCAGGCAGCCTGATGCTCTCTCATGTAAACGACAGCGGGTTCTGGCTTTTCAAGGAATATTTTAACCTTACCGTAGCGGATACCCTGAGAACCTGGACCCTCATGGAAACCACCGTGGGGATCATGGGTTTGGCAGGGGTCCTGGTACTCAACGCAATCCTATAAACGATATGAAAGAAACAACTCCCGAAAAACAGCTCGAAGCCCTGAATCTGGTGCTTCCCCCGGCACCCCCGCCAGCAGGACTGTACAAACCGGTACGGGTATCCGAAGGATACCTCTACATCTCAGGGCAGGCGCCCATGAGAGAAGACGGCACCTACATCTGTGGCAGGGCCGGGGTGGATATGGACAGGGATGCTGCCAAAGCAGCCGCCCGTCAGGTGGGCCTGACCATGCTGGCCACCATCCGTACGCATTTCGGCCCCCTGGACGGCATCGACTCCCTGGTAAAAACCCTGGGAATGGTCAACGGACATCCCGACTTCCACGAGTATCCCTACGTGATCAATGGCTTCAGCGAATTGATGGCAGCGGTATTCGGACCGGAAAAAGGGGTGGGGGCCCGTTCTGCAGTGGGGATGCACCTGCCTGGGAATGTGGCCGTGGAAATTGAATCCATCTTTAAATTGCGCTAGCACCTGGCCTCATGGAAAACGACAACTGGTTTTCGGTGACCAATGCGGAGCAGATCGATTCCCCTGCCCTGTTGATCTATCCGGAACGCATCCGGCACAACATCGAGCAGATGGTGCACATGGCGGGCGACCCCCAACGGCTGCGCCCGCATATAAAAACACACAAAATGGCGGAGATCATCGCCATGCAACAGGAAGCGGGCATTGAAAAATTTAAATGTGCTACCCTGGCCGAAGCCGAATTACTGGCGCGCTGTGGTGCCAAAGACGTCCTGGTGGCCTACCCCCTGACCGGGCCGGGCCCCGGGCGACTCGCCAACCTGCAAAAAAACTATCCCGAAACCCGGTTTTCCTGCCTGGTCGACCATCCGGACACCCTTGCTGCCCTGGAGGCCAGGGTCTTGGAAACCGACATCCGGCTCGGGGTCTTCCTGGACCTCAATGTCGGGATGAACCGTACCGGCATTTCCCCGGGGCAGGAAGCCGAAGACCTGTACGCCCGAATGAACTCCAGCCCCGTACTGGATTGCCGCGGCCTGCATGTATACGACGGGCATTTACGAAACCCGGATCCCTTGAAAAGGGGCCGGGACTGTGATGCGGCCTTTAAGATGGCCGGGGCACTGGCTGAACGCCTGCAGCATTCCGGCCTGGAAGTCCCCTTTGTCGTGGCTGGCGGCTCCCCAACCTTTCCGTTCCACGCCAAACGGGAGGGGGTAGAACTCAGTCCGGGCACCACCCTGCTCTGGGATGCCCGCTACGGGCAGCAATTTCCGGAAATGCCCTTTTTGCCAGCTGCTGCCTTGCTCTGCAGGGTGATCAGCAAACCGGCCCCGGAGACCCTCTGCCTGGACCTGGGCCACAAAGCCGTGGCAGCAGAGATGGACTTCCCCCGGGTCCATTTGCCACAACTCCCGGGAAGCACCCAGGTTGGGCAGAGCGAGGAACACCTGGTGCTGCGATATGCAGCTGCCGACCGCATTTCCATAGGCACGGAATGTTACGCCATCCCCATGCACATTTGCCCAACGGTTATCAAATATCCGGAGGCGCTGGTAGTAACCGGTGGGCAGGTCACGGGCCGGTGGCAGGTAGCCGCGAGGGATTACCACCTAGCAGACTGAACCCCTGCATTTTAACGAATTTTCAACAATGAATGGCAGGGTATTTGCTACTTTTACAGCGAAAAGGCCTCAAATGCGACAGCTGTTTTCCATAGTGGTATTTTGCTTCCTGGCCGGGCCGCTCGCCGCCCAGACAGACATCCCCGACAGCAGGAGGCTCCGGATCGAGGCGAAGCCCGAAAAGGGGCTGAGTCCGAATGCCTCCAATGGCCTGAGCCTTCGCATGCCTTCGGTCCTGGACGAAACCCCCAAATTAAACATGCGGGATTCCCTTTACAACAACCCCGTAAAAATGCTTCCGGACAAGCAACTCAAACAGGCCGGGCATGACCTGGTGCTCAAACCTAATATGTCCGAAGGGATGCAGGGGAAGTCCGGACAACACTTTGGGGATATGTACCTGGGGGATCTCAAGACGTCGGCCAAATTTGTCGGGATTGTCTGCAGGGACCACGAATTCGTGGATGGGGACCGGGTTCGGATCTATGCCAATGACGAGGTGGTGGAACACAACGTCCTGTTAACCGGTGCGTTTAAAGGGATCAACCTGGAACTCGAAAAAGGTTTTAACAGGCTGGATTTCGAAGCCCTGAACCAGGGATCCACAGGGCCGAATACCGCCCAGGTGGACGTCTACGACGAGTATGGCAAGCTGCTGTATTCCAACAAATGGCTGCTCTCCACCGGCTCCAAAGCCTCCCTGATCATCGTAAAGGACGAATAACGAATCTAGTTTCGTTTCCCGGGTTGGTAGGTCTCCGTTGCCCGTGCCATCACCTCTTCCCTGTAGTACGGCACTTCTTTGAACGTCGCATTGCGGTACAGCTCTGCCTGGTCGTCAAAATGGGGTGAATCCGGGTCTCCGCTTTGACCTCCGGCGAGCAGGGATTTGGCCTTCACCCGGTCCCCAAACTCCACAACCGCCACAAAGCTGTTCCCGCGTGTGCCGTAGATCCGTTTGGTATTGTTGTGATACCGGGCCCCATAGGCGGCCAGGGCACCCCACCTTCCGGAGGCCAACCCAATCGGGATGCTGGGCTTGCTGTCGTCAAAGGGTTGACGGATGTCCCCGTTGATTCGCTGGTAACGGTTGACTTCGCCCCACGGGATATCCCAGCTCCCAAAATCCGCTTCCAGGCGTTCAATCACACTGCGGAAAGCTTCCAGACGCTCGCCAAAAGGGGAGTTGCCGCCAAGGTACTCCATAAGCTCCATATCGCTGAGACCTTCCGGCCGGCCGGTCATACGAGCAAACAGGGTGCCATAAAAGTGGGCGAGGGTCATGGCCACGGACTGCTCGGAGGTCCTGTAGTCCCACTTTTTTAGGAGTTCGATAGCTGGCCCCAGGTCTGGGTCCTTCATACCTGCGGCGTCATAAGCCTGTACAAGCCCGGGGATTAGCGCCTCAAAGGCCGGCAGGTACGGGTCATAGGCGAGATCGATGAGTTTGTCAAGGGTATATCCAGAGCTGCCTTTCAGCAGGGAAATGGCATGTACCCCCCGAAA
>JAWWDW010000304.1:0-3427 GCA_033719735.1 Robiginitalea sp.
ATAAGATTGTAAAAATAGCATTAGCCGTTTTGGGTGCAGCCGCTGCGATCCTATGGTACATGCTGCCGGGCAGTGAAGTGCCTGTTGGCGAAGCCGTGGAAAGCGGTGCGGTACACTGGATGTTCATGATCATGTTCCTGTTGCTGGCTGTGGCCGCGATCGCGAGCCTGGCCTTCACCTTCATCCACATGTTCTCAAATCCGGCCAGCCTGAAGAAGACCCTGATCGTTATCGCCGCCTTTGTGGTGGTGGTGGGATTGTCCTACGCAATTTCCAGGGGAGATGACGGTACCGTTGAAGTGATGGCCGACCGGGGTGTTGCCACCACTCAGGAAGTAGTGAAAAACATCGGAACCGGTTTGAACGTGTTTTTCTTCCTTGTGATCATCGCCGTTGGCTCTATGATCTGGGGAGGAGCGAAGAAAATGTTTAGTTCTAAAGATTAAGGATTATGCCTAGAAGAGGAGGACCACCTGAAGTAAATGCGGGATCCATGGCGGATATCGCCTTCCTGCTGTTGATATTTTTCCTTGTAACCACAACCATTGAAACGGATGCAGGGCTGGACCGGATGCTCCCGCCCATCGAACCGCCGGACACGGATGTAGTGATCAAGCAGAAGAACATCTTCACTGTGAATATCAACAAGAATGGACAGTTACTCGTTGAAGAGGAGCTGATGGACCTGAAGAACCTCAGGAAGGCAGCCATCGATTTCCTGGACAATGGAGGTGATGGTACCTGCAACTACTGCAGGGGTCGCAAGGACGCTTCCTCTTCTGATAACCCGGGCAAGGCGATCATTTCCCTGAAGAATGACAGGGAAACCAAATACGCCACGTACATTACGGTACAGAACGAACTGGTAGGAGCCTATAACGACCTTCGGAACCGGGAGGCTCAGCGCCTGTTTGGAAGGGATTTTACGGAGATGGAGGCGGAATACCTCAATCCGGAAACCCCCAGCAGTGTCCGGGACGAGCTTAAAGACAAAGTGAAGCGGGTCCAGGATCTGTTCCCACAAAAACTTTCAGAGGCTGAAACAAATACCACCAATTAAAAAGGCAATTCATGGCAAAATTTAACAAGAAAAAAGACGGAGACGTACCTGCGGTATCCACGGCATCCCTCCCGGATATTGTGTTCATGCTCCTGTTCTTCTTTATGACAGTGACCACCATGAAGGATAGTTCCCTGATGGTGGAAAATACACTGCCCAACGCCAGTGAGACAAAGAAACTGGAAAAGAAGGACCGTGTGATCTACATCTATGTCGGGAAGCCCACGAGCCAGTATCAGAAAGTGTTCGGTAGTGAGCCGAAGATACAGTTGAACGATAAGTTCGCCAGCGTGGGGGAAGTCGGGGATTTCATTCTGCAGGAGCGGGCCAAAAAACCGCAGGAATTGCAGAATGTGCTTACCACGGCCCTGAAAGTGGATAAAGATGCAAATATGGGATTGATCTCCGATATTAAGCAGGAACTCAGGAAGGTAAATGCCCTTAAGGTGAATTACACTACCTATGAGGGGGACGCGTTCCGAAACCTGCAATAAAAGTTTTCAAACAAGATTGGTTTAAAAACGCTTCATGATTTGAAGCGTTTTTTTTTGAAGTGGGTATTTATGAGACATCGCAACCTCCTGATCCTCCTGACCTCCCTTTCCTTTGCCCTGCATGCCCAGGAAGCGGAGGAAACCTCCCTGGAGCGCTACCTGGAGGACCAGTTCTATCTTGGGGTTACCTATAACATCCTGCTGAATCTCCCCGATGGGGCTTCCCAGAGCAATCTTTCATATGGGCTGCAGGCGGGGTTTATCCGGGATATTCCCCTGAACCCACAGGGCACATTTGCGTTGGGCGTAGGACTGGGGTATGGGGTGAATTCCTACTATTCCAACCTGAGGGCGATTGAAGAAGGCGATGGTTTCAGGTATGAATATCTGGATGATGAAGACTACCGCAGAAACAAGATCGAAACCCACCTGATCGAAGTTCCCGTGGAATTTCGCTGGCGTACCTCCACCCGGGAGAGTTATAAGTTCTGGAGGATCTACGGGGGTTTTAAGTTTGGATATGTGGTGGGGTCGCGTTCCAAACTGGTAACGGAGTCCTTTAAGGACAGTTTTTACAATACCGATACCGAAAACTTCCGGTACGGCCTGATGTTAAACCTGGGCTACAACACCTTTAATATCCACTTCTACTACGGCCTGAACCCCCTGTTCGAAGACGGGGTTGTCGATCCGAACGGGCAGGACCTCGATATGGTCCCCTTACACCTCGGACTTATTTTTTACATCCTGTGATAATGCATGCACAACCGGAGCGGGTCCCTATAACCAGAACTGAATCAGGATCAGCTGGGAGACCACCCCTATCAGCCAGCCTGTAAGTACGGCAGCCCGCCCATGGAGCTTTAAGAACAGGCGTGCGGAGGCCAGCAGGCCACAGGCCAGGGTACACAGGCTGATAGCCACCACAATGTTCTTTTCAAAGTGCAGGCTCAGGCTCACCATAAACATGAGCAGGCTGCCGATGCCAGCCATATGGAGGCTGACGACCCTGCCGGTGAGGGCGAGGAGCAGGCAACTCGTGGTGGCCAGGGCGAGGCCCATAAAGAAGTAGTAGATTTCTTCAGTGTAGTGGTTTGGGATCACATTCAACAGCACCAGCAGCAAGAGCACCAGGAAAATCAGCAGGGGATAGATGCGTTCTTCAGAGGAAAGCAACAGGGGCGAGCGCATCATACCCAGATGCTTCAGGATCAGCAGGCTGCCCAGCGGGATGATAACCGTCAGGATGAATATGGGGAGGATGTTCCCTCCCTGCATCTCGAGCGGACTGTATTTGGGGGTCACAAGGAAATAAAACACGGTACCGTAGGTAGGGGTGAAAAGCGGGTGCAGTAGGTAACTCAGGAATTTACTAAGCAGGCGCATCATATCTCTTTGCGGAGGCGGGCTACCGGGATGTCCATCTGCTCCCGGTATTTGGCAACCGTTCTCCGGGCGATGGGATAGCCTTTTTCCTTCAGGATGCCTGCCAGTTTATCATCTGTGAGCGGTTTTCGCTTATCTTCCTCCCGGATAACCGTCTCCAGGATTTTCTTGATTTCACGGGTGGAAACATCTTCCCCCTCCACGTTTTTGACCGATTCGGAAAAGAAATCCTTGATGAGCTTGGTACCGTAGGGGGTGTCTACATATTTGCTGTTGGCAACCCTCGAGACCGTGGAAACATCCATTCCGATTTGGTCGGCGATGTCTTTAAGGATCATGGGTTTGAGGTTTCGCTCGTCCCCGGTCAGGAAGTACTCCTTCTGGTAGTCCATGATGGCGTTCATGGTCGTGTAGAGCGTTTGCTGTCGTTGTTTGATCGCATCGATGAACCATTTGGCTGCATCCAGCTTTTGCTTGATAAACATCA
>JAWWDW010000305.1:0-3424 GCA_033719735.1 Robiginitalea sp.
GGGGTCCCTGATAACATTGAAATACAAACCTTTCCCGAAACCGTTGGGGTCCTGTGCAAAGGAAGGGTTGAAGGCCTCAAAGACCTGCGTCCGGAAGATTTCCACCTGGTGGCAGACTACGGGGCCCCGGAAGCGGAGACGGGCCGCTTGATGCTTTCCCTGGCATCCCAGCCGGAAGGGGTTTACCAGGCCCAGTTACTGGAGCCCTCCGTCGAATTTATCATAAAGAGGGAATGATGCGCGTGGGGCTTACCGGGGGCATTGGCAGCGGTAAAACCACCGTTGCGGGCTATTTTCGGGATCTGGGGGTCCCGGTCTACAACTCGGACCAGAAAGCCAGGGAGCTTATGGAAGGGGACGCGGCCCTTCGGTCCGCTATTTCCGGCCTTCTTGGGGAACAGGCCTATGGAGCAACCGGCCTGGACCGGGGCTATATTGCCTCCAGGGTTTTTAAGGACAAAGCCCTGCTGAGGCAGCTCAATCACCTGGTCCACCCGGCCGTACGACAGGATTTCCTCAACTGGGCGAAGCGACAAAAAGCCCCCTATGTACTTCAGGAAGCAGCCATCCTTTTTGAGAACGGCGCTTACAAGGGGTTTGACAGAATGATCCTGGTCACAGCACCCCGGGAAATGCGCATCCGTCGAGTGATGGAGCGGGATGCTGTCACGAGGGAATCCGTGGTGGCGCGCATGGAAAATCAGTGGGAAACTTCCAAAAAAATACCCCTGGCAGATTATGTGATCGAAAACACAGATCTGGAAAATACCCGCCTACAGGTCGGACGCATTCATGGCGAACTGCTGCAATTATCTGGGATTGAGCCACCTCGGTAGTGTTAAGGTTCAGTTAAACCACCCCGGCCCTAAATGTTAAATTTTTACTTTTACCTAGACGATGAATAGAAGGTTATTTGTTCTGCTGGTCGTTCTGATGAGCCTTTCCCTTATCGGGATCATTGCAGTACAGCTTTACTGGATCAAAAGCTCGGTGGAGGACAGGGAGGAGCAGTTCTCCAATACCGTCACCGAAGTGCTCAGCAAGGTCTCGGAGAAGATCGAGGAACGCGAGATGAAGGATTATTCAGAGCGCTTCCTCAACCTCAAGGACAGTATTGGGGACCTGAAAAGCACTCACCTTAGCAACATATTTTTCATCGACCGGGACCTGAACTCCAACGAAATCCTGTTCTATTCCCACGGAATTCTGGAGGAGGATTACGACATCGCATCCACGTTCTTTGACAATGACAACCCGACGGATACCACCACCATCAAGAACTATACGAGCCGCAGGTCGAAAACCATTTTCCGAGAGGAGTATGGGTTTGACGGCAAGGCCTATAAGCTGAGTCCCATTGAAAAGTGGGAGAAGGTCGGGGGCATATCCGCCATGGAGAAAGCCATGTTTGACGATGTGTACCGGGTTTATGCGAACCGTGTGCCCATACACGAACGGGTCAGCAGGGAAGAAATCGAATTGCGTCTGGACCAGGAACTCGAAAACAGGGGGCTGGACATCGACTACGAATATGGGGTTTACAGCCGGGGGCTGCCCACCAAGGTCAAATCGCCCAAATTCCGGTTTGACAAAGACAGCTTTTACCGCGCCCCGATCTTCGGGGACAGTGAGGGCAATACGGATTTCGCCCTCCTGATCTCCTTTCCGAAGAAAAAGAAGTTCCTGCTGCGGTCCGTACTGGGAATGGCCGTGCTGTCCCTCCTGTTCACGCTTATCATCATGGTGGCCTATGCCAGTGCGATCTACCAGCTGATCCGTCAAAAACAAATCTCGGAGATCAAGACGGATTTTATCAACAACATGACCCATGAGTTCAAAACCCCGATCGCCACGATAAACCTGGCCGTGGAAGCCATAAAAAACCCCAAAATCATGGGGGATACCGATAAGGTGAACCGGTACCTGACCATGATACGGGATGAGAACAAACGCATGCATGCCCAGGTGGAAAATGTCCTTAGGATCTCCAAGCTGGAAAAGAACCAGCTGGACATCAGTAAGGAACGCGTGGATGCGCACGACATAATCCGAAAGGCCATTACCCATGTGGAACTCATCGTGCAGGACCGTGGCGGGTATATCAAGACGCACCTGGATGCGGAGCGTTCTGAAGTACTTGCCAACCAGACGCATTTTGGGAACGTGATTGTCAACATCCTGGATAATGCCGTGAAGTATTCTCCGGATTCACCCAGGATCGACGTGTATACGGAAGTGGCAAAAAATTACCTGATCATTCAGATTCAGGATCAGGGGGCCGGAATGTCCAAAGCGGTGCTGAAGCGGATTTTTGAGAAATTTTACCGGGAGCATACCGGGGACATTCACAATGTCAAGGGGCACGGGCTGGGCCTGGCCTATGTAAAGAAAATAGTAGAGGATCACCAGGGAGAGGTGTATGCAGAAAGCGAGAAAGGAAAAGGCAGTACTTTCTATATCAAACTCCCGCTAATTTAAAAACTATGGAAACAGCGAATAAGAAAATACTTTTGGTTGAGGACGATCCTAATTTTGGCATCGTCCTTAAGGACTACCTGTCTATGAACGATTTCGATGTCGTCCTTGCGAAAAATGGCATGGAGGGCTTCGAGAAGTTCAAAAAGGAGAATTTTGACGTCTGTATCCTGGACGTGATGATGCCTTACAAGGATGGGTTTACCCTGGCCAAGGAGATCCGGGAGAAAAATGAGAGTATTCCGATCATCTTCCTGACGGCCAAAACCATGAAGGAGGATGTGCTGAAAGGATACAAGGCAGGCGCCGATGATTACCTGAACAAGCCTTTTGATTCCGAGGTGCTCCTGGCAAAACTTAAAGCGATACTCCAGCGCAAAGCATCCAACAACTTGGCAGACAGCAAACAATACGAATTCCAGATTGGAAACTTCCACCTGAATTCAAAGTTGCGGTTCCTCAAGTATAAGGATGAAGAGCCCAATAAACTGTCCCCCAAGGAAAATGAATTGTTGAGGCTGCTGGCCCTGCACGAGAATGACCTGATGCCCAGGGAACTGGCCCTTACCAAGATCTGGAGGGATGACAATTACTTTACCTCCCGCAGCATGGATGTCTATATTGCGAAGCTCCGGAAATATCTCAAAAGGGATGATTCGGTTGAGATCCTCAACATCCATGGGGAAGGCTTCCGCCTGGTCGTTAAATCAGATTCCGAGAAATCGAATTCCTAGAAGGGCTTCCCTAAGGGGATAAACCCCCGAGTTCATCCAGAATCTTCCTGAGTGCCTGGTCCGGGGGCAGTGCCACCGGGATGTGGATGCCATAGGCAGGGGGCTCCAGCGTCTCGAACTGGGATTCCAGCAGCCTGGCTGGCATAAAATGGCCTTTTCGTTGTGTCATCCTATTGTGCAGTTCTTCGTAAGTGCCATGCAGGTAAATCCACCGA
>JAWWDW010000306.1:0-3419 GCA_033719735.1 Robiginitalea sp.
ATGTGTACAGGTTATACGCCATGGCCTCCCCGGTGGTGGCAAAATCGGCTGGGGTCAGGGATAAATGCTCCGTTTCCGAGACCATGGGCTTCACGTTTCCCCGCGCAATGCTGTGCACCAGGAATCCTATTTTCCCCTTTTCCCCCAGTAGTTCTTTTATAGTGGTGATGATGCTTTCTGTCTTTCGGACGGCATCCTCGTGGATGGCGTGGAATGGGGTGGCAAGGGTTTCGAATTCCTGAAAGGCTTCCCGAACCTCCGGCAGGTCCTTTTTGAAATCCCGGTGGACGGCGATGACGGGGATCCCCTCGGATACTAATTTCCGTACCGTTGCCAGGCCGAGTCCCCGGCTTCCTCCAATGACGAGTGCATACTTCATAAATCGCGCTTCTCTTTGGTTCTTAGAATTCCAATAATACCCGTTGTGCGGTAAACCCCGGTCCGAAACTAAGCATCAGCCCCAGGTCGCCCTCAGGGATCTTTTTTTCGAGGAACCGCTCCAGCACATACAATACCGTAACGCTGCTCATGTTCCCGAATAGCCGCAGGACCTCCCGCGTATCGGACAGGTCGGCGGCCTGTCCCTTAAAAAGGGATTCCACGGTCTGAACGATCTTCCGCCCCCCCGGGTGGAATATGAGGCAATTCAGGTCCTCAAGGTCCTTTCCACAGGATTTTAAGAAAGGCACCAACATGGGCTCAAAATGATCCGCGATGGTGGCAGGTACTGCCGGGTCAAGTACCATTGTGAGGCCGGTATTTTTCAGGTCAAACCCCATCAGGTGCGTGGAATCCGGGAAATGGTACATGCCTTCCCCCAAAATCCTGGGCCCCGTTTCATCGGTTTCGGAGCTCAGCAAGACACAGGAAGCCCCGTCCCCGAAGATGGCGGCACTGATGATGTTCGCCATGGAATGGTCCCACTGCTGAAAGGTAGCCGAGGGACTCTCCACCGCAATCAGGGCAGCCCGTTTTCCGGGAAGTGCCCTGAGGAACTGGTATGCATAGATAAGCCCTGAGATGCCCGCCACACATCCCATTTCGGTTATGGGGAGCCGGTAGATGTCGCCCCGGAGGCCTACCTCATTGATCAGAAAGGCATCCAGGGACGGGATCATGATTCCGGTACAGCTTACCGTGATCAGGTAATCCAGGCTCCCGGGGTCCCAGCCCGCAGTTTCCAGGGCAGAACGCAGCACCGATGCACCCAGCCGTTTGGCCTCCTGTATATAGATCTGATTTTTTGCTTCGAAACTGGTTTGGGTAAAGACCTCTTCCACATCCATGATGCCATAGCGATAGTCCACCCCCGCTCCTTCAAAGATTTTGACCGCCTTTCGGATCAGGCGGTCAGGTTCTCCCTGCAGCCACCCGGGTACCACCGGCAGGATCTCCTTTGTGGATCTGCAATACGGCGGCAGGGCTTTGTAGGCCCCTTTTATGCGGACATCTGTCATGTGTTTTCCTTGAAATCCAGTACCCAGAGATAGCGGAAAGCCCACATCCACCGGAGGCTGCCTTCCCTGCCCAGTTCCCGGTTATACCCTTTGAAATCCCTGCGGGTAAATCCCCTCAGGATTGAAACCAGGCCATCGTGCCGGGCCATCCTGGAAAGCCTAAAAATAAACCCAAAAACATGAAATAAATAATATGCGAGTGGGTTTCTGTGTAAATCGTTGACCACGATGGCCCGACAACCCATATCCCGCCAGCTTTTGAGGATCTCCAGGATCTGCCCATCCGTGAAATGGTGTAAAAAAAGGTTGCAGACGATGACCACCTCCCCTTTTGGCAAAGGTGGAAAGGAAAGGATATCCCTGCATTCAAAACGGATGTCCCCGGAGGTGTCGAGGTACTGGCCCCACTCCAGGCTTTTCTGGTTCCGGTCCCAGCCCGTGAGGGTGACCGGTAGGTGCCGGCGGGTGCAATACCGCTTCAGATACCTGAGGAAATCCCCGTTCCCGCACCCCATATCCAGGATGTGTACCGGGGGGTTCTGTTTCCCTTTCAAAAAGGGTGTTAACCCATGAATACTGACCCGGTCCCCTCCCAGCCACCGGTTTACCTTTTTGATGTCCTCCAGCGCCCTGCTGACTTCCGAAGCCGGTTGCGAAAGATCGTCCATCCATTCCGGGGCATTACTCCTTTTGCGAAACGAGGGGAACCTGCTCATAGGCGACCGTGTGTTTTTCCGATGATTTTCCGAAGCAGCTGCGGGCTTCGGGAAGCAATCTGAAGGCCTATCTCCATGCGTTTGGGGCTGGTAAGCAACCCCTGCAGCCAGGCACTTACCCTCACTCGTTGCCTGAATTCTTTTTTCCACAGGGTGTCGTAGGCGGCCTCCAGGGAGGCTCGATCGGGCAGGGTCCCGGACAAATACTGCCCTACCAGACCTGACAGCAGGCTGCCGGAGCGTATGGCCATGGCCATCCCGTTCCCGCTTAAGGGGTGGATCAAACGGGCCGCATCCCCGGACATCATCACGTGCCCGGTGGAACGAAGTTTTTTCCCAAAATAAATATTGGAGATGCTGAGGGCCTTCTCGAAAAGGGGCTCGGCCCCGTCGAGGACCTCATGAAGGACGGGATGTTCCTTCAAAAGCCG
This sequence comes from Robiginitalea sp., assembly GCA_033719735.1. Taxonomy (GTDB): domain Bacteria; phylum Bacteroidota; class Bacteroidia; order Flavobacteriales; family Flavobacteriaceae; genus Robiginitalea. Next base: position 2,605 of record JAWWDW010000306.1, read on the forward strand.
CTGGGTACAGGAGCTTAGGTCGGGGGTGTCCCGAAAACGATCCCTGTGGATCAGGTAGCAAAAGTTGACCGCCCCGGTTTCCGTCACCGAAAGCCCACCATACCCGCCTCTAAAAGCATAAAGGCCTACCTGGTTGGGGGGATAAGGGGCCTTGTAATGCATTTTAATGCCCAGCCAGGGACCCGTTTCCTTAAAAAAGGGGCGGTTCAGAGACCTGTCGAGGGAACTTCTTTTCCCCCAGGCCCCCAGTACCTGCCGGGCCTCAAAGGTCTTTCCCCTTGAGGTCACGCGAAACTGCTCCTTCTCAAAACGCACGTCTTCCACGGGGTCCCAGCGAAAGCGAACCCCAGCCTCCAGGGCAGCCTGGTATAACCGGTAATCCAGGGCGTGGCGGCTGATCCCGATGCCGCCGGGGTTCAGACGGGTCCGTACCTGGTGTCCTCCGGAACTGCAAAGGAGGAGCTGTTCAATCCGGGGGGCGTCATCAAGGGGGATTCCCAGTCGGGTCAGATAGGGTACGACCTCCATGGAGAGGTATTCCCCGCAAACCTTATGCCTGGGCAGGGGGTGCCTGTCAAAAACAAGGACATCGCGTCCTTGCCTGGCGAGTTCAATAGATGCTGTCAGGCCTGCAAGCCCCGCGCCTACTACAATAACTTCATTTTTCTCCAACACATTTGGTATACTGTCCGCAAAGGGTAATCCCAAAGCAGCTCTCAATAAGCCAGAAGTTCCTCAAGAGCTTCTTTGAAACGGTCGCGGGGCAGGTACCCAGCCTCCAGGTTCCTGGAGAATGGGATGGGCATCTCCAACCC
>JAWWDW010000307.1:0-3407 GCA_033719735.1 Robiginitalea sp.
AACAATTTTGGCGACAGGAGCCCTTTTCGGTTTCCTAGCCGTGGTGTTGGGTGCCCTTGGGGCCCACAGCCTTAAGACCGTCCTGAGTGAGACTGCGCTGGAAAGCTTCCGAACCGGAGTTTCCTACCAAATGTATCACGCCCTCTTCCTGTTGTTTCTCGGGAGTACGACCCGCCTCGGGGACCGGGTCAAAAAGCCGGTGTATTTCCTGATCTTGGCCGGTGTCCTTTGCTTTTCAGGCTCTATTTATGCCCTTACCACCGGACCCCTGGCGGGACTGGATTTCAGCCCGATTGGCTGGATCACCCCTGTGGGCGGGGTTTTGTTGATCGGGGGCTGGTTGCTGCTGCTTTATCGGGTTTTTAGACCAGTGGCCTAACTTCTCTGCCTCAGGCGGGTAATTCCTCTATTTTTAAATACTTTTGCGCAAACTAAAACCACTTTTATGAGTACATCTGCCGCCAGAACGAAAACGATTTCGCTGGCCGAATATGGAATCACTACAGAAGACGTTCACTACCAGCTGTCTGCGGACCAGCTTCACCGACATACCCTTCAATTGGGAATGGGCAGGGAGGCTGACTCCGGGGCGTTGGCGGTCGACACAGGGGAATTTACAGGCCGATCCCCTCAGGACCGGTTTATCGTAAAGGATGCGATAAGCGAGGATAAGGTATGGTGGGGGCCCGTCAACAAGCCTTTTGAACCCGAAGCTTTCGACCGCCTGTACCAAAAAGTCATCAGCTACCTGAACGGAAAGGAACTCTATGTCCGCGATTGTTTCGTCTGTGCGGACCCGAAGTATCGGATGGGGGTTCGGGTGATCAATGAATATCCCTGGTCCAACCTTTTTGCCTACAACATGTTTATACGACCCACCGCAGAGGAACTTCAGGATTTCGAGGCGGACTGGACGGTGATCAACGCCCCCGGCTTTATGGCAGACCCGGAGGAAGACGGCACCCGTCAACATAATTTTGCCATCCTGAATTTTACCCGTAAAATGGTGCTGATCGGGGGTACGGGCTATACGGGAGAAATCAAGAAAGGGATCTTCTCGGCCCTTAACTTTATCCTGCCCGTATTCAGGAAGACCCTTCCCATGCACTGTTCTGCCAACATGGGCGAAGATAGGCAGACCTCCATTTTCTTTGGATTGTCCGGAACGGGCAAGACCACCCTTTCCACAGACCCCACCCGAAAACTGATCGGGGACGATGAGCACGGGTGGACCCCTGAAAATTCAGTCTTTAACTTCGAGGGGGGTTGCTATGCAAAAGTGATCAACCTTTCTGCTGAAAACGAACCAGAGATCTACGGGGCCATCAAGAAGGGTGCTATCCTGGAAAACGTGATCATGGATGAAAACGGGACTGTGGACTTTATGGATTCGAGCATTACCCAAAACACCAGGGTCAGCTATCCGATCTACCATATCGAGAACCGGAAGGATCCTTCAATCGGGTCCAACCCGAAACACATCTTTTTCCTGACCGCTGACGCCTTCGGGGTGCTCCCTCCCATCTCAAGGCTGACTCCCGCCCAGGCGGCCTATCACTTTATTTCTGGGTACACCGCAAAGGTGGCCGGGACTGAGGCCGGGGTGGATGAACCCGTGCCCTCTTTTTCCGCCTGTTTCGGGGCTCCATTTATGCCCCTGCACCCCACGAAGTACGCTGAAATGCTCAGCCGGAAAATGCAGGAATCCGGGGTCAACGTTTGGCTGGTAAATACCGGATGGACCGGGGGACCCTATGGCGTGGGTACGCGTATGAAACTCAAATACACCAGGGCGATGATACGGGCAGCACTCAATGGGGATTTGGGGCTGTACACCTACGATACCTATCACATCCATTCCGTCTTTGGAGTGGCCCAGCCCAGGACCTGTCCCGGGGTGCCGACGGAACTTCTCAGCCCCAGGGCGACCTGGAATGACGATGAGGCCTATTACAGGACGGCCTTTAAACTGTCAAATGCGTTCCGCGAGAACTTTAAGAAGTTTGAATCCTATGCAAGCGAGGAAATACGAAGGGGAGGCCCCCAGCGCTATGCCTTCTGAATTAAAAAGGCTTCCGGTAAGGAAGCCTTTTTTTATTGCTTGTTTACACTGTTGATATACTTCTGGAGTGCCATGGTCATCGATGGCGTCTCCGGGGTGGGAGCCTTGATATCAATCCGCAGGCCTGCCTCGGTTGCTGCATTGATGGTTGAATTCCCGAATACCGCTATCCGCGTATCGTTCTGTTCAAAATCCGGAAAATTCTTGAGGAGGGATTCGATGCCGGAAGGGCTGAAAAATACCAGCACATCGTAATAGACATTCCTCAGGTCGGAAAGATCGCTGATCACCGTTTTGTAGAAAATCCCCCGTGTCCAGTTGATCTTGGACTGATCCAGGGTCTCGGGGACCTGGGGCTTCAGTACATCCGATGAGGGCAGCAGGTACACTTCGTCCTTGTATTTTTTGAACAGGGGCTGCAGGTCCTGAAAATTTCGTTTCCCAACGTAGATCTTCCGCTTCCGGTATACCACGTACTTCTGCAGGTAGTAAGCAACGGCCTCAGACTGGCAGAAATACTTCATCGTATCCGGCACCTTAAAGCGCATTTCCTCCGCAATGCGAAAAAAATGGTCCACGGAGTTGCGGCTGGTCAGGATGATGGCGGTAAATTTGGAGAGGTCGATTTTTTGCTGCCTCACGGCTTTTGCATCTACCCCTTCTACATGGATGAACGGCCTGAAGTCCACTTTGACCTTTTCCTTTTCGATAAGCTTGGAATAGGGACTGTTCTCCATTTTTGGTTCTGGCTGGGAGACCAGAATCGTCTTTACCTTCATAAATCAGTCGTTTAACAAGTTTGAAATGATCAGAAAAGGAGCAATTTCAAGGGTGCAAAGGTACAAAATAAAATAGAATACATGTGAGGCAATCAACTTTTGATGAATTTTCAGGATCCCGATCCAACCGATCAGATTTATGGCGAAAATCAGGATCAAACTCGTGAAAACGACAATCTTTGAGTCCCTCAGAACATACCCCAAAAGCAGGTTCGCCCCAAACATCAGCAAGGCGCTGTAATTCAAATAAGTCATTTTCTTGAAGATGATGGAAGCCAAGAGTCCCCTGAATTCCAGAATAGACCCTCCTGCGAACTGCAGCAGGAGTTTGCCTGCAAAAAAAAGGAGGAGGCCCAACCCGGTTACCAGTAAAAATGCCCCGCTGGGTTCGGTTTCGGGGGGGAGCAAGGTCCCGGCCACCAGGGTGAGGTACAAACAGAGGTTCAGGAACATGAACAGTGTCAGGGCCAGGTGGAAGCCGTGCAGGAGGCGCCCTTTTTTATTGTAGAGAAAAATGTATTTGTTGTTGAATGGCAGGATGATAAAGTTCTGGAACCGGCTATAAA
>JAWWDW010000308.1:0-3400 GCA_033719735.1 Robiginitalea sp.
AGGAGTCGGGACCGGCATTGGTCTTCCCCGAGTTCCTCAGCAGCGCGCTCCCCTGTGGATACGGCCCGGCTGTCGCACCAGATGATGGAAGGTCTTACCAGTTTTCCATCCGCCCCCAGGAGTACCAGCCCGTGCATCTGATAGGCGATGCCAAGCCCCCGGACAGCCTCTTTGGCAATCCCTGTCTTGCGCAGGATTTCACGGGTACCCTCACAGACGTATTCCCACCAGCGCTCCGGGTCCTGTTCGGCCCATCCGGCCTGGGGCGCCAGGATTTCCATTTCTTCGGAAGGCGTTTTAACCACAGCCACCACCTCCCCTGTATCCGCTGCAACCAGAGCGGTTTTCAGGGAGGAACTCCCGAGGTCATAGCCGATAAAATACGTGCTCATCGATGGAGATATGGCGCAGGGACGATTTTCTGAAAGATAACAAAATCCCCTTAGTTGGTCATGCCTTCCAAAAGTTCCGGTTGTTTTGTACTTTGTATGGGTGTCAGGCCAAACCAAGGCCCAAAAGCCTTTATACCATTGAGACTTTTCAGCAAGATCAGGCATACGTTGTTAGCGGGTACTTCCGGGCGGTATTTCAAGTACGCCATCGGGGAGGTGATCCTGATTGTGCTGGGGATTGTGATTGCACTCCAAATTGACAACTGGAATCAGGACCGGCAGGACCGGGAAAAGGAACAGATCCTGCTCGGCCAGCTCAATAAGGAATTTTCGGCCGGGTTGCAGCAGTTGGAGAACAAAATGGAATTGCGTGCAAGGCTGATTTCCTCTGCCAAATGGTTGCTTAGAAAGATAGATCAGGGCAGTCCTTTTGAAGCGATGGATCGGGACTCCCTTACCTTCCACGTCCAAAGAACCCTTTTTGGCCCTACTTTCAATGCGAATTCAGAAGGGTTCTTTTTTAGCAGGGATCTCAGCCTCATTCAGAATGATTCCCTGAGAATGCTGCTGGCAGACTGGCCCAACCAGCTGAAACAGTTATCGGAGGATGAAATTATCTGGACCGATTACATCGCCATGGAGTACCAGCCTTTCCTCATAAAGAACTATACTGCCAGGAACCTGTTTAACACCACCCTCCTGGATATGGATGCCATGCGAAGGGTCCGGCTGGACAGCCTGGGTGCCATATCCATGCCCATTGGCAACTCCCAAAGGGAGATTGATATCGGCGAACTGATGGAGAACAGGGATTTTGAAGACCACCTTGCTTTTGCCATTTTTTTCAATAATCTGGTCAACATCCAGTCCGGGTCGATCGAGGATTTAATAGAGCGGATCCTGGAACAAATTGAAAATTGACGGGAGACTCCAAGAACCCTGCCCAGGGCGTGAATCGCTGGTAATGGGCTTTGGCTAGATTGAAGGAAGGGTCCACCCGGACTATTCCATGGGGGAACCCTCCTTTATCGGCAAGTAAATATCCGCCTTCCATCGAAGGGCATCCCCGCCCATATTCGGGTTGTTATGGAATACTTCCACGGGGGTGGGCTCCACTTCAATCCCGTTTTTCTCGGCGTAGTCCAAAAGGGCGTACCAGGCCCGGTCCGAAGTGATGTAATTCCCATTATAGGTGGCCTTCAATGCCTTTTTTGGGAAGATTCGCTTGTATTGGACTTGCGGGTGGCGCGGCAACCGGTCCGAGCGGATGATCGGAAAGCAAAACTTGTAATCCACGCTGTCCTGCTCCCGGTCCCATTCATTGACGATGATCATGGGAGGGCCATTCATCGTCACCTGGTTTGCGATCAGCAGGTCGCTAAGGAGCATATAGTTGTCCATCATACCCCCGGCTTTACCGTGTTGGGAGGTTTTCAGGTCCACATAGGCGTAATAGGTGCTGGGTAGTTCCGCTTCCCCGTCGATATGCACTTTGAACAGGTCGATGTGGGCATTGAGGTCCTCTGCAAAATCGGACACATAGGAGACCCCCAGCTTTTCGACCGCTGCGTCCGTAAAGGGGACCAGGAGCTTGTTCATAAAGCTGTGGTCCTCGTCCTTGATTCGAACCGTTACCCGGGAAGTGCTGTCCGTAATGGGGTCGATCTCCCATTGGTAGCGATGCACCGAATCCCCTGCCTGAACCAGTTGCTCCAGGTGGTTGAGGTCTTCCTGGGTGACCACCGTGCCTTTTACGCCCACCTTGTCATGCCATAGTTTGATGGACTGGTTTATGGTACCGGGAAAGGTGTCCGCTTCAAAGCGGACAATGTAGTCATGGGGATAGATGAAAAAATATCCCAACAGGAGTACGAGCAGGCCGATCAGGATTCCAAAAATGGTTTTTTTCATTCAATCTCGCTTTTTGGGTTTTAGAAAGGTTGTTTGCTTTCATTCGGTTTCGGAGGTTTCCGATGCCAGGGCTGTTTCCGAGGTCATCTGCAGGTGGTCTACCACAAAACGGCCCAGGTCCCGTCCCTGTTTGACGCCGACCTCCACGGCTTTTCGGTAGTGGATGCCCCCATACATCCGGCTTATGGCCGCTTCATCTGCAGCTTGCCGGAACGAGGTGAAACTGCGGACCGGAAGGCCATACTTGAGCTCGGTGTCGTCATCGAAGGCGAAATCTTCCCCAAAAATATCGGTAAGGGCTACCGCGGCCGCTCCGGAAACCACACTGTGTCCGCTGGTGTATTCCGGGAACGGGGGGGTCTGCAAAACAGGTTTCCAGCTGTCGTCGAGGTATTCATTGATCAGGGTTTCCGGACGGATCAGGTTGCTGCGGTATTTTTCGTCCCAACAACTGATAAAACCATCCGCAATGGCAATGGAGGTTTTGGCATAGGCATAGGCCGTATCGTCAAAGTCCCTGCCAGTCTTGCGGCAGGCAATTTTGGTGATCCCAATCCAGTGTGCGCCGGGGCTGATCTTTTTGGTGGCAAACATCAGGTGCCCCCGGGTTACCGAAACATAGGGGTTGCAATCCCAGAACTGGGCGATGGCCACCTCTTCGGATTCATCCCCTTTGGCCGTGATTTCATTGCTGATATCATAGACCTCCTTTACTTCCTTATAGAAGTCGGACCCTTCCTCCATGGAAAAGGGTGGGGGTGGTTCAGGGACGAACTGGTTCGCCGAATCGATCACGAAAGGACGGATCTTGTTCCAGTGCGGCTCGATCCCCTCCATATACGAAGGGGGGGTGGGCTGCCAACGGGAGGGGTCTTCGGTATCTACCGTGAATTTGGACATGGTCCGGGTCTGTTTGTAGTTGTCCCCGTCCATCCAGCCGGCGATAAATTCGGCCACCTCCAGGCCGTAGTCCTTTGACGCTTTAAATTCAGCCGGGTTCTGTGCTTCCCATACGCCGTAGAGGCTGTCCCTGAAGACGGTGATCCGGTCCTCTTTCACCAGCACCTCGCTGCCGTCCGCGCCGGTGCCCCAGATCG
>JAWWDW010000309.1:0-3394 GCA_033719735.1 Robiginitalea sp.
GCTCCCACCTTATAACTCATCCACCCGAACCGGTCTTCCAGGTACTCGTAAATAGAGGTTACATTCAGGCGGTAGTATATGGGCAACAGCACAAAGGCGATCACCAGATATCCCGCCAGGTACCCCAAAACGACCTGCATGTAGGAAAAGGAAGCGCCTTCCACACTTCCCGGTACGGAGATAAAGGTAACCCCGGAAAGCGAAGCCCCGATCATTCCGAAGGCGACCAGGAACCAGGGGGCCGATTTCCCGGCCCGGAAGAAATCATCATTGGAGTCGTTCCTGCCTGTGAAATAGGAAATCAGCAAGAGGAGCAGGAAATACGAACCTATCAGGGCCAGGATATGCAGTGGGGTCATGGAAAATCAGGCTGAGGGTTCCCGGGTAGGGCTCTGGTGGTGGTGACCTCCTGAGATGCCGGCTTGTCCCCGGGGCATATTTCTTTGGCGTCCAAAGTACAAAACTTAAAATAGATACGTAATTTTGCCCGTATGGAAATTTCGTCCAAACTCCTCCAGAAGGCCGTAGAAGAAATGTCCCAGCTGCCGGGGATCGGAAAGCGGACAGCCCTGCGGCTGGTGCTGCACCTGCTCCGCCAGCCCGAGGCCCAGACCGAATCGCTTTCGAGTGCCCTTCAGGAGCTCAGGCGTGGTATCCGGCACTGTCTGGAATGCCATAATATTTCCGATACAGAGGTGTGTGGGATCTGCAGCAATCCCAGGCGGGACCGGACGCTGGTTTGCGTTGTGGAGGATATCCGGGATGTGATGGCCATTGAAAATACGGGGCACTACCGGGGCCTGTACCACGTGCTCGGGGGAAAAATCTCCCCCATGGAAGGGGTTGGCCCGCAGGATCTGACCATCGATTCCCTGGTGGAAAAGGTCCGAAACGGGGAGGTGGAGGAGCTCATCTTCGCCCTGAGCGCCACCATGGAAGGGGATACGACCAACTTCTATATGTCCCGACAGCTGGAGGGCATGCCGGTGAAGCTAACCACCATTGCCCGGGGGATTCCGGTGGGTGATGATCTGGAATACGCCGATGAGGTCACCCTGGGGCGGTCCATCTTGCAGCGAATCCCGTTTGAGGGATCGCTGAACCGGTAAGAAATATAAATATGTCAGGAATCAGGCGTTAATTTTACTATTTTTGCAAAAAAAAGCGCCCTAAAAGGTATCCAGGTACGAATATGTCAAAATTTGAATTGAAATTGCCACAGATGGGAGAAAGTGTTGCCGAAGCGACGCTCACTTCCTGGCTGAAAGAGGTGGGGGACACCATAGAAGCCGATGAAGCTGTTTTTGAAATCGCCACGGATAAGGTAGATTCGGAAGTCCCCAGCGAAGTGGACGGGGTACTGCTCGAAAAACGCTTCGAGGTGGACGATGTGATCAAAGTTGGGCAAGTCGTAGCCGTCATAGAGGTGGAAGGCGCTGACGATGCGCAGCTTCCTGCGGCCGAGGCTGCATCCAGCCCTGTTGAAGAACCCGCCCCTGCCATGGCTTCCGAAGTGGCGCAAACCGTGGCGGTGGCACAGGAAACGGCCTCCCCCCGACCTGCCCCGGAAATTGCGTCTGGATCTGAACGGTTTTACTCTCCTTTGGTGCGGAACATGGCCCGGCAGGAGGGCATCACCCAGGAGGAGCTGGATGCCCTGCCCGGCAGTGGCAAAGATGGCCGCGTTACCAAGGACGATATGCTGGCGTATATCGAAAGCAGGAAAACGGGTGCCGCCCCTGTCCAAAAAACGCCCGTTGCCAGGGCGGTGGAGCAACCCAAACCCACCCCGGCAGAAACTGGGCCGGCTACACTGAAAACCCCGGTTGCCTCCGCCCCCGGGGACGAGCGGATCCCGATGACCCGCATGGGCAAACTCATCGCCAGGCATATGGCCGAGAGCGTGTCGACCTCTGCCCATGTTCAGAGTTTTGTTGAGGTGGATGTCACCCGTGTGGTGAACTGGCGCAACAAGGTAAAAGACGCTTTCTTCAAGCGGGAAGGAGAAAAACTGACCTTTACGCCCATTTTCATGGAAGCCGTGGCCACGGCCCTGAAAAAGTATCCCATGATGAATATTTCCGTGGATGGGGATGCGATCGTCAAACGCAAACACATCAATCTGGGGATGGCAGCTGCCCTGCCAGACGGCAACCTGATCGTGCCGGTTATCAGGAATGCAGACCAGCTGAACCTGGTGGGCATGGCCCGGGCCGTAAACGACCTTGCCAACAGGGCCCGCAACAACGCTTTGAAACCGGACGAGATCCAGGATGGTACCTACACGGTGACCAACGTGGGGACTTTCGGCAGTGTTTTCGGTACCCCTATCATCAACCAGCCCCAGGTGGGGATCCTGGCCCTGGGTGCGATCCGGAAGGTGCCCTCGGTCATCGAAACACCCTCCGGGGATTTTATCGGAATCCGTTCCAAGATGTTCCTCTCCCACAGCTACGACCACCGGGTGGTCAATGGGGCCCTGGGAGGCATGTTTGTAAAAGCGGTGGCCGACTACCTCGAGGCCTGGGACGAAAACCGGGAAATCTGATTTTCGCGGAAGCCACGGCGGGGGAGTCCCTCCGGAATCCGAATAAAAGTTCACACCGGCATGAAATTAGACCTCAAACGCCCGATTTGTTTTTTTGACCTGGAGACTACGGGCACCAATATCGCCCAGGACCGCATTGTGGAAATTGCCGTGCTCAAGGTATACCCCAACGGGAACAAGGAAAGCCGCAGCTGGCTGGTCAATCCCGGAATGCCTATTCCGGAAGCTGCCACTGCCATCCACGGCATCTCCGATGAAAAGGTCGCCGACGAACCCTCTTTTAAGGAAATTTCAAGGGACATTCAGCAGATGATTCAGGGATGTGACCTGGCCGGTTTTAATTCCAACCGCTTCGATATTCCCCTGCTGGCCGAGGAATTGCTGCGGGCTGGTCTGGATTTCGATATGAAAAACACCGTAGCTGTGGATGTACAAACCATCTTTCACAAGATGGAAAAGCGGACCCTGGAGGCGGCCTATCAGTTTTATTGCGGTAAGGAACTCAAAGAAGCGCACAGTGCCGTGGCGGATACACGGGCGACCTACGAGGTTTTGCTTTCCCAGCTGGAACGCTATCCGGAGCTTGAAAACGATGTAAAATCCCTGGCGGCCTTTTCCACCCATTCGGAGTTTGTCGATTTCGCTGGTTTTATCCGCAAGGATGAGACCGGAGATCCCATCTTTTCCTTCGGGAAGCACAAGGGGCGCAAAGTGACCGATGTGCTGCAGTCCGAACCGGGTTATTTCGGATGGATCCTCAATGCGGATTTCCCGCTGTATACCAAAAAAGTACTAACCCAGATCCGGCTGGAGGGGCTGAACAACAAGTTATCCTGAGCCCGGACC
>JAWWDW010000310.1:0-3393 GCA_033719735.1 Robiginitalea sp.
CCAGGGAAGGGCGCGAAACGGGGGTAATATGGTTTCCGGGGCCTTCCCGGCCGGGACCCTACACAACTTCCTGAGGGCGATGTGGCTGGCGGTCTCCGTCATGCCGTAACTCTCATAGATGGAAACCCCGTCCTCCGGGATCCGTGCCAGCAACCCCTTGGATATCGGGGCCCCTCCCACCAGGATGGTTGAAATCCTGTCCAGTTTATCCAGGGAAGCTTCCAGTTGCATGGGGACCATGGCCGCAAAATCCACGGGTTCCAAAAGATCCTCCAGCGGATTGGAATCCGGGGGTTTCAATTCGAGTTTCCACCCCAGGACCAGGGCCCGTACCAGCATCATCTTCCCCGCGATACTGCGGGCTGGAAGACACAAAAGCGCTTTAGTCCCCTCTTCAAGGCTGAGATATTCCCCCGTGGCCAGGGCACTGTGTACCATGGCATTCTTAGGCATGCGGATTGTCCTGGGAGCCCCTGTAGAGCCGGAAGTCTGCAGGTAGACTTCCTCCCGGTCCGAAACCCAGTCGAGGAGAAAATCCCCTATTTCCTGCTCGTAGGGATCCCCTTCCTTTACCAGGCTGTAGGCTATTTCACTCAGGTCCTGGTAGCGGACCTTTACACCGTTCAGGGTAAACGCCCCGTTGAAAAACTCTTTCATGATGCTTCGCTTTTTAAGATCGCAAGGGCCTCTTCCTCCGGCAACACCCGGCCGGTTAAACGTTGTTTCCAGTCTTTCCAGCCATATTTCCTGCCGAAGAAAAACAAAAGTAAGGGGAAAACGACAAAGATGGGGACATAGGCGTCCCATCCGAGCCCGGGTTCGGCTACATCCCTGTAGATCGAGTCCGTCTGAAAGGCCGTCCAATCGGCCGTGACCAGAAGGGCGGTGACCAGGTTGTTGGCTGCATGGAATCCCAGGGCGAGCTCCAGTCCTTCATCCATCAGGGTCAGGATCCCGAGGAAAAATCCGGTGCCGATGTAAAACACCATGATCCCGGGTCCCAGCTTTTCCACTTCCGGGTTGCCCAGGTGCATCAGTCCGAAAATCACCGAGGTAACCACCAGCGGGAACCACCGGTTCTTAAAAATAATGCCCAACCCCTGCATCATGTGCCCCCGGAACAGGTACTCTTCAAAACTGGTCTGGAGTGGGATTAAAAGGATTGCGATCAGGGCGAGTTTCCAGAACGCCTCCCACCTGAAGTTAAGCACGTAATCCTCCGGGGAGGTATAGATGTCGACTGCGGTCAGCCCCACGGTGATCAGCGTCCAGATCCCAAAGGAAAAAAATACCCGGTTCCAGTCTACTCTGGGCCTGGAGGTGGTCAGGGAACGGATGGACTGCCGATGGACCAGTTTGGTCCAGCCCAGGACGAAAACCAGGCCAAAGGCCAGCGGGGCCAGCAGGATGATCAACACCACATTCGAACCCATTTGTTCGATCATACCAGCCATCATGTCTTCCACACTGACCGGGGAATTCACGGTTGCCAGGTAATTAAAAACCATCAGGGCGATAAACCCCGTGGGCAGGATCAGGTACTTCCAGAGTCCGAGATCGCCGCGATAGCCTTGTTCTATGTACATAGTCCTTTGATTTGAGCGGTTGCCCACGCTGTTTCAGGGCGGTACCAGAGTTTGCCCCCGGACACCTCCAGCGGGCTTTCGAAATTATTGGAAAAAAGGGAACCGGTCCCCAGTCCCTGTGGCATATGCACCCCCAGGGTGGCGGTCCACTGGGCAATGGCGTTCAGGCCGATATTGCTCTCCAGGGCGCTGGTGACCCACCATCCGATCCGCCGTGCCTCGGCTGCCTCAATCCATTCGCCGCTTCCCGTAATTCCACCCACCAGGCTCGGCTTCAGGATGATGTACTGGGGCTGTATGCGCTCCAGCAGTGCCTGCTTTTCTTCTGGATGAAACCAACCGATCAGCTCTTCATCCAGGGCGATGGGCAACGGGGTACGGGCGCATAATGCTGCCATTTCATCAGGTTGTCCGGCCCGGATGGGTTGTTCGATGGAATGCAAGCCCAATTCCGAGAGTATCTGAAGTTTTTCCAGGGCCTCCCCAGGGGAAAAGGCCCCGTTGGCATCCACGCGGATCTCCAGCGCTTCCCGTGGAAATCGCCTGCGGATCTCCCGGAGCAACCGGAGTTCGGAGGCAAAATCCAGGGCGCCGATCTTTAGCTTCAGGCACCGGAACCCGGCCTCGATCTTTTCCTCGATCTGCTGTTGCATGAACTGCAGTGCTCCCATCCAGATAAGGCCGTTGATGGGAATGGGGTCTCCCTCCAGAAAACGGGAGGGGAACAGCTCAAAGGGGTTGGGGCTCGCCAGGGAACGCAGTGCCTGCTCGAGTCCGAAGACAATGCTGGGGCATTCCCGGAGGGTTTCCAGGACCCCTTCATCACCGGCTTCCAGGGCTCTACAGGCGGCATGCAGGCGGGTTTCATAGTCGGGATGGTCCTCCGCGCTGAGTCCACGGAAAAGGCCGGCTTCCCCTATCCCCCACCGTCCCCCGGCTTGCAGGCAAATAAAATAGGTTTCCTTTTGGGTGAGTACGCCCCTGGAGGTGCCTCCAGGCCGGATGAAATTCAGGGTGTATTTTCTGAAGGCAGCTTTCATATAAGGCTGTCAAATTTACGTATATTTTGGTCCGTAAACCACCCAAACCATGGACTTAAAAGACAAAATAATCTGGATCACGGGCGCGTCCTCCGGTATCGGCAGGTCCCTGGCCCTGCTGATGGGCCAGCGCGGGGCCCGGATCATCCTCTCCGGCCGAAACCAAACCCGCCTGCAGCAGGTGCGGGAAGCAATGCCCCAACCGGACCGGGTGGCCATCCTCCCCATGGACCTCGGGGACCTGGACACCCTCCCGGGGGTCACGGAAAAGGCCCTGGATATTTTCGGGTCGGTGGACATCCTGGTAAACAACGCGGGGATCAGCCAGCGTTCCAAAATCGCAGATACCGGAATGGAGGTATATGAAAAACTGATCCGTGTGGATTACCTGGGGACTGTGGCCCTTTCAAAGGCCCTCCTCCCCCACTTCATACAGCGAAAACAAGGGCAATTTGTGGTGGTCACAAGCCTGATGGGGAAATTCGGGTCCCCCTTGCGCTCCGGATACTGTGGCGCTAAACATGCGCTCCACGGGTTTTTTGACGTCCTGCGCATGGAACACGAAAAGGACGGGGTCTTTGTCAGCATGATATGCCCCGGGTTTGTGCAAACCGATATTGCGCGCAATGCCCTTGTGGGAGATGGCGCTTCCCAGGGCTTTCAGGATCAGGCCACCCAAAACGGGATGCCCCCGGACCGGTTTGCGCGCAAAATGCTCAGGGCTATCGAAAAGCGTTCCTGGGAATCCTACATCGGTGGTCGGGAGG
>JAWWDW010000311.1:0-3384 GCA_033719735.1 Robiginitalea sp.
CAATCCAGGTTCCGGGGAAGCGACTTAAGACCGAGGGTAGACTGCAGCATCCGGGCCACCTGTTCCTTGCTCGCATTCCCGTTCCCAGTAATGGCCATTTTAATTTTCTTCGGAAGGTATTCGGTGATCGGTACCTGGCGGGACAGACCCGCGGCCATAGCCACCCCCTGGGCCCTTCCCAGTTTGAGCATGGACTGTACATTCTTGCCGTAGAAAGGGGCCTCGATGGCAATTTCGTCCGGGTGATAGGTATCGATAAGCTCTATGGTCCTGTCAAAGATGAGCTTGAGCTTGGTAAAGGGATCCCGGTATTTGGTCAGCATGAGTTCATTCATCTGCACGAACTCCATTTCTTTGCGCATCACCCGTATGATCCCAAAGCCCATAATGGTGGTGCCGGGGTCAATTCCAAGGATGATCATTTCCGCAGGCGATGGCTTACTCATGACTTTCAATTACCAGTGGGATGCGGAATCGGGCCGATACGGGAATCCCCCGTTTCAGGGCCGGCTGAAGCCTGGGAAGGCTCTGCAGAGTTCCCGAAACAATACGTTCAAATTCGGGGTTTTCTGCAGTAAGCAAAGGGTTTTCCTCTACAGAAAGGACCGAAAGGCTTCCCTGATTATCCACGAGAAAATCCACATACAGGGTGTCTGAGAGGGGTTGATCTGACCGAAATTCAAAGTCCTGCAGGGACATGGAGAGGTGCATGACCAGGGTGTTCTGGAAACATTCCTGCTGCTCGGGTTTGGAAGCCGTCTCATCACAAGCCTCAAAAAGCGGGAACTGGTCCACCTCATTCCAGTTAATACTTCGCATCTCCTGTTCCACCAACTCACGGGTCTTTTTTTCCCTGGAGGCAAACCACTCGCAGGAAACCAGGCTCAGCCCGAGTAGCATTCCCATAAAAGCAGCCGTAAGCTTCATTTTATCCGCAACTCGGGCGGAAATTACGAAATTTTAGATGATACAGCGGCAGGAAAGCTACTCAGGGGATTGTGAATATTCCTTTGGCACGGATTCCCGAACAAAACACCCTGCCTAGGGTTGGGTTTATTTTCTTAATTCTTCAAAGGCATAGCTCCCGATACTAAAAAACCTGTTACTTTTCCATTAGAAACCTGTAACAGGCGTCCTAAAACCCCGACTCAAAATGTGACGAATGGATATTGTCTTACTCATCATCGGATTTTTCTGTTGTATCCTGGGCATCTTTGGGAGTTTCCTCCCGGTGCTACCGGGCCCGCCGGTCAGCTGGTTGGGCCTGCTGCTGCTGATCCTGACCTCAGCTGTACCGGATGACTGGTGGCTGATCGTGATCACGGGCGTGGTGGCCCTGGTGGTTGTAGCCCTGGACTACTGGATCCCTGCGGTAGGCACCCGAAAATTCGGAGGGAGCCGGGCAGGGATGATCGGGACGACCCTGGGACTCCTGCTGGCTATTGTCTTTCCCGTGCTGGGCATCGCCGGGATCGTGATCTGGCCCTTTCTCGGCGCAATCATCGGAGAGCTGATCAACAAAACCGGACACAAACAGGCCCTGCGGGCCGCCTTTGGTTCCTTTGTGGGGTTCCTTACCGGGACCTTCCTGAAGTTTGTGGTCAGTATGGTCTATCTGGGGATTTTTATTTTCAGGGCCTGGGACTACCGGGCCGACCTGTTTCCCTTCCTGAACTGATGCGCCCGGAACCTCAAAGCCACTCCGTCCTGGCTTCAGCAGCCACGCGGGGTACCTCATCTACGGGTTCATCGTAATGCCCGAGATAGAAAAAGCCCAGACAGCGTTCCCCTTCCGCCAGATCAAAGAATTCATCCATATAGCGGATAAGGCCGGGGGAACTCCAGTAGGCGCCAAGCCCGAGTTCCGTACAGGCCAACCACATGTTCTGTACCGCCATGGCGGTAGCTGCGATTTCCTCCCATTCCGGCAGGCGCTGCTGCGGATCCCGCTGCATGCAGATAGCGATGATTGCACCAGCCCTCATGGGGTTCTCCAGCAATTTCTTTGCCTTGAATTGTTTTGGACTGGCATCGGTCTCCAGGTATTTCCCCTGCAGGAATTCTCCCAGTCGACGCCGGGAGTCCCCCTGGAGAACTTTAAAGCGCCAGGGCTCTGTACGCTTGTGGGTAGGTGCATGTACCGCCACCTGGAGCAGGCGCTGAATAACTTCTTTGTCCACCGGTGTGTCATTGTACTGTTTCGGATACACCGAACGGCGGCGCCGGATCAGATCTTCAATCATACGTTGTTTTTGTTCAAAAATACGATCAGCCCTGCGGTAAAAGCAAGCGGAGGTATTCAATGCAGCGGTCCAGGGATCGGTTTTTATGGTCTTTTTTCCAAACGGCAAATAAAACCGCCCGCTGTGGAATTTCCGTTAGTTCCAAAAAACGGATCCTCAGATTAAATCCGTGCTGCAGGGAAGTGGGGACAATCGCTACTCCCATTCCATTGGCGACGAGTTTGAAAATGGTGTGCGCATGTACGGATTTATGCGAGACTTTCGGTCTAAAACCGCCGTCGTCACAAATACTTAGGATCGTTCTGTAATAATCCGGGCTGTACTCAGGGCTGAAGAGAATAAAAGGATCGTTCTCAAACTGTCGGATGGAATCAAAGGAGGACGCTTTAATGGGATGTCCCTCCGGGACCACCAGGGAAAAGGATTCCCGCAAGACCGGAATGGATTCCAGTTCGGCAGGGACCTCCGACAGACGGACAAAACCAAGATCCAGGCGTTCTTCCCTGAGGGCCCTGACCTGGGAGCGGTTGGACAATTCTTCGAGACTGGTATGCAGGTCCGGGTAATGTTCCCTCAGATTGAGTAAAAGTCCGGGGATTACATCCTGCATGGCAGACCCCAGAAAGCCAATCCGTATCTCCCCCGAAATCCCCTTTCCGATGCGGCGGGTCTGTTCAAAGATGGATTCCAGCCTGTTCAGGGGAGCGGCGAGTTGTTCTTTGAAATATTTGCCGGCTTCTGTGAGATGCACCTCCCTCCGGTTCCGGATGAAAAGTGGCGTCCCCAGGTGGAACTCGAGTTGCTGAATCTGCCGGCTCAGTCCCGGTTGGGAAATATGCAGCTGTTCCGCAGCCCTGTGGAAATTGAGGGTTTCCGAAAGGGCCCGGAAATAGCGCAGGTGCCGAAGTTCTATTTGATTACTCATAAGTATTGATCAAGATAATATTTGTATCAATACGTATCAATAATCTATCGTACATTTAACTAACAAACGTCCAATATGTCTGAAAAGCCCCCTGTTTTTTTGTACGGTGCGGATCATCTGACGGCAGGAAAAGCACTGGCGCTGGCACGGCATGAACTTCGGGGAATCCTCCCTGAAACTGTTCGGGAAAAAGTGCGGTCCAGCCAGGAAATCGTC
>JAWWDW010000312.1:0-3379 GCA_033719735.1 Robiginitalea sp.
CGAAATCGACAGAACGCTGCAGGGGTTGTTCGGGGGAAGGCTGCACTTCGTTGTAGAGGGGGATGTGGGGGGTTTGGTTCAGGATCAGATCGTCGAGCATGCGGTTCAGGCCGGTCATAAAGCTGACCAGCGTAATGTAGGCCCCAATCCCAAAAGTGACCCCGAGGGAGGCGGTGACCGTCGACTTCATCTTGGTCAGCAAATGGGTTTTGGCAATGCTCAGGATCAGGGGCCACTGCTTCATCGGATGGGTTTTAGGAGTTCCGTATCAGCTTCCAGGCCCGAGAGCACCTCTACCCGGTCCAGGGTTTCCAGGCCTGTGACCACAGCCCTCATCCCGTCAGGGGTCCGTACGCTGTCCTTGCCCACCAGGTAGGATTTCGGGATGGTGAGTGCCCCGGATTTGCGGGCCACCACGATATTGGCTTCCCCGGACATCCCGGGATATAAGACCTGAGGGGGGTCCGTAAAGCGCGCCTCCACCCGGAAGGTTTGGGAACGTTCATCCTTTTGGGGATAGATCTTGGAGAGCTTCGTTTCAAACAACGCCTCGGGATAGGCATCCAGGGTGATCAGGGCTATTTGCCCCAGCTGCAACCGCACCACATCCACCTCGTCCACCAGCAATTCGACAACGAAGGTGTCCCCGCTTCCCAGAAGGGCCAGGGGCTCGTTCGGGGTCACGAGTTCCCCGGGTTCCTTGTAGAGCGCATAGACCTTTCCCGCTATGGTGCTTCGAACCGTGTAATCTTCCGTGGTGACAAGGCTTGACTCATAGGTGTTTTCGGCCTGGATCATCCGGGTGCGAAGCTCTTCCTCCAGGCGCCGGTATTCACTGCGAAGCTGCTGTAACTGGTTTCGCGAGCGTTCATAGGCCAGCTTGCGGTTTTCATACGTCGAGAGGGAACCGATGTTCTGGGACCACAGCTTTTCCTGACGCCTGAAATTCACGGAATCGTCCCGGTAGGTCAGTTCAGCGGTCCGTATCTGTGCTTCCAGATCCTTCAGTGGGGTGGAGGACCCCCGGTAGTTACGCCTGGCCAGTTCCATCTGCAGGCGGGCGTTTTCTGCCGACAGGCGGGGGGTCTGATCGGTTATTTTAAGCAGGGGAGACCCCGAATCCACCAAATCCCCTTCATCCACGAGATTGCTGTCCAGGATTCCACTTACCACTGCGTGGACCCGGTACATACTGTCTGGCTGTACGGTGGCCGAGGCATATACGGAAGCAGTAATGTCCCGAATTTCAGGACGGATGGTCTCGGTCTTTCCGCCGCAGGCAGCCGCCAGGACCAGAAAGCCCAGGATTCCTGTGGCTTTAAGGGAGCACAGTGTTTTCATAGGGTATCTTAAAGATAGGATGAAATTACCCCAAACCAAGGGGCTTCCCAATGATATATCTCATTTCGGGGCCTCCTACGGGAATGGGCAGAAAAAGCAGGGAGGGGCGTTCAGGCAACCAGGGAGCGTTCTTCCTTTAAATGAATGCCAGGCCTGAACGGTCCAGGCTATTGTTCCTTATAAGAATCCCGCGATCGCATTGAGGATCGCATCCTTGGGAAGGACCCCGGACTGCCGCCACAGGACCTCGCCTTCCTTGAACAGCATCATGGTGGGAACCCCGCGTATTTGGAACCTGCCGGCAATCGCGTTGTTGTTGTCCACATCTATTTTGACAACTTTCAGGCGATCCCCCAGTTCAGATTTAACGTCTTTCAGGATGGGGGTCAGCATTTTGCAGGGGGCACACCAGTCCGCATAGAAGTCAATGAGAACGGGTGTTTCCGATTGAATGAGTTTGTTGAACGAACCTTTCATACCTATACCTTGATGCAATAAAATTAGGCGTCAGCCCTTACGGGAACTATGATGTAAGTCATGTCGAAAACCCTGGGTTTTCCTTACATTTAAAAGAATTAAAAACGTGCAGTTATGG
Organism: Robiginitalea sp.; assembly: GCA_033719735.1. GTDB lineage: Bacteria > Bacteroidota > Bacteroidia > Flavobacteriales > Flavobacteriaceae > Robiginitalea. The sequence continues at coordinate 1,937 of JAWWDW010000312.1, forward strand.
GGTTCCGCATTGCCATTCCAACCGATTTTTCGGACAACGCCTACAAAGCGGCTTATTTCGCCCTGGAAATGTTCAAGGGGCAGCCGTGCCGGTTTTACCTGACCCACACCTATACCCCTGCCTTTTACAGGGCCGAATACCTGCTTCACAGTCCGGGACAGATTGGCCTGGGGGATTTCTACAGGGAAAAGGTCATGAAAAAGCTCAGGAAGTTTCAAAAGCAGCTGGAGGTGAAGGCTTCCGATACCCATGAGTTTTTCTGCCACGCCGCTTTTAATTCCCTGGCTGAAGAGCTGAACGACATGGGGCGAAAGGAAACCCTGGACCCGGTCGTCATGGGCACTCAGGGGGCCACAGGGGCAAAGGAAGTACTGTTTGGGACCCATGCGGTACAGGTGCTTCATAAGGCGAGTTGCCCGGTACTGGTAATTCCGGAGGAAGCCGAGGTGGGTTCTGTGGAGCATGTGCTGTTCCCCACGGATTATACCCCAGATTACCGCCGGCTTGCCCTGAAGGTTTTGTTTCACATCCTGGAGCGGCCCGGGGTGACCCTCCATGTGCTGCATGCCTATACCCCCGAGGACTCAAAACCCAACCGGCAACGCACCAGAAAAGAACTGGAAGAGTTGCTCTCCCCCTATGCGTCAGAATTTACGGAAACCGGGGAGATGGGCATCGTTCAGGCCATCAACACCTATGCCCGGAAGGTTCCGATCCAGCTTTTGCTGATGGTTCGCAACGAACATTCGTTCCTCGAGAACCTCTTGGTTACCCCGGTGATCGACCTCATCGGCTTCCACAGCAAGATCCCCTTTATGGTATTGCCACTTCCCGAGGAAAGGGAGGCCTGACCTTAGCATGTATAACCCGATAAAAACAGCGAAGATGAAAAATACAGGAGTATGGATGGACAAGAAACAGGCATATCTGGTTACCGTGGATCAGGGAAAAACGGCAACACAGACCCTGGAATCCGGCCTTGAGTTCTTCAACCCCAAAGGGGGATCCCGTTCAAAAACCCGCTGGGGCCCCCAACAGGTGGTTCACGACAGCAAGTACACGGAACGGGAGAACCACCAGCTTCGGGCGTATTTTGACAACCTGGCCAAAGCGCTGAATAAAGCCGATGCCATCGTGCTCTATGGACCTGCGGGTACCAATATCCAGTTTAAAAAGCGTTTGGATGCGGCGTATCCTCAGATTGCTTCCAGGGTCCGTGATGTCCTTACGGCAGACAGCATGACCGAGGGCCAGATGCAGGCGCTCATCCGGGATTACTTTGAAAACAACTGAACAGACAACTACCTGCCCGAATGAAAAGGAACCCCGTGATCGTGAAGTCCTCGGGCGAAAAAGTGCCCTTCGCCCCGGAGAAGCTTAGGAAATCGCTCCTCCATAGCGGTGCCCCTTCCGGGGTAGTGGATACGATTGTCCAGAAGGTGA
>JAWWDW010000313.1:0-3379 GCA_033719735.1 Robiginitalea sp.
CTCCCCAACCCGGATGTCGGTACTGAAAAACTGCTCCTCCCCGTAATTCTGCATCCAGCGTGTATAGGCCAGCAGCCTGTAGGAGCCGTCTTCGATCTTTTTGGGCAAACGTACCACGCCCTGGCCGGTTCCTTCCTGCAAGGGGTGGTACTGGGAGGCAACCAGGGCATTCTCCGCATCCCGCAATTCCAGTTTCAGTACGCCACTCGGACTGAACCTCTGCCGGGTGGGGGCATTGAAGACATAGGCCTTGAAGAAAATCGCTTCTCCCGCCTCGGCCCGGGTACGGTCCATGTGCAAATACACCTTCTCCTCCCAAAAGGCTAGGGAATCCAGTACCATCTGGCTCTGGACCGCTTCAAGGGGATCGCCGTTAAAATCCGGCAGTGCCGTTGAGGCATCTCCCTGGGAGAAACCAATTTGAAAACAAAAAACGGAGGTTAACGAAAGGAGAAAATTTTTCATTTTGGCAGTGTTTATGATGCAGCTGTTAAAAAGTACACCTGAAAAGGGTGATTTGCTACTTTTTTAGCAAAATTTTATCAAATTTTATGCCAAAATAAAAAATCCGAAAGCAAGGAATCCTCCCTTGAAAAACTGCTGGTGTATCCCCCTATTCCGGATATTCCACCCGCAGGTGGTAGATGTTCGTCAACCGCTGCTTGAGGACTTTTTTGACCGTTTCGATGTCCTTGAAGGTAATGTCCGCATTGAGGAATTGCCCGGCCTGCATCTGGCCCCCTACGATGCGGTCCACAAACTCATCAATAATCGGATAGGTGGGGTTCACGAGGCTCTTGGAAGCAGCTTCCACGGCGTCGGACATCATCAGGATCGCTGTTTCCCGGGAGAATGGGATGGGTCCGGGATAGCGGAAGTCTTTTTCATCCACGGCATCCGGATATTCCTCCTTGAATTTTTTGTAAAAGTAGTACACCAGGGTGGTCCCGTGGTGGGTCCTGATAAAATCGATCACCCGGTCCGGGAGCTTGTTCTTGCGGGCCATCTCGATCCCCCCGATCACGTGTTGGATTATGATCTCCGCGCTGCTTTTGGGGTCCAGGTCGTCGTGGGGGTTGATGTTGGTGGTCTGGTTCTCCGTGAAGTACGTGGGGTTGTTCATCTTGCCGATGTCGTGGTAGAGGGCCCCTACCCGTACCAGCATGGCGTTGGCCCCAATCTCATTGGCCGCCGCCTCTGCCAGGTTGGCCACCTGCAGGGAATGGTTGAAGGTTCCCGGGGCCTTGTTGGATAGTTCCTTGAGCAATTTCGAGTTGGTGTCCGAGAGTTCCAGCAGGGAGACGTCGGAGACCATCCCGAACATCTTTTCATAGATGTAGATAAGCGGCTGGGCAAACAGGGTGATCATGCCGTTGAGGAGGAAAAAGCCGAAGTTGACCCACACTACATTGTCCAGGTTCCCTTCGTGGATGATGTGAAAGGCGAAATACCCCAGGATATAGATCAGGGTAATCTGCCCGACGGAAATAAAGAGGTTCGCCCGTTTGTAGAGTTCGGATACCGTCAGGATGGTCACGATCCCCGCCACGATCTGCAGGAAGATGTATTCAAAACTGTTGGGCACCACAAACCCCAGGATCAGTACGGTCAGCACATGCACGAACAGGCCCAGGCGGGCATCGAAGAAGGTCTTCAGGATCAGGGGGAGGATACAGAGGGGCACCACATAGACCAGGTCTGCGTCGTATTTGACCACCAGGGTGGTCAGAAAGACCATCATCAGGATGTTGAAAAAGATAAAGGTGACGTTGATATTGTTGCGGTAGACCCCCGGCCGGTATTTCTTCAAAAAGAGCAGGAGCATCATCAGTACAAGGGCCACCAGGATCGTATAGCCCGCCAGGATGAAATAGGCATTGCTCGCGGTCCAGAGTTCCGATTCGTATTCGGCCTTCAGGGATTCCAGCATTTTGAGGTTCTCGGCCTCCACCACCTCTCCTTTGGCGATGATCAGTTTCCCCTCATCCACACTGCCACGGGTAAGGGAGATGTTGTTCAGGCGGTTTTCAAGCTCTTTTTCGGTAAGCCGGGTATCCAAACTCACATTGGGCCGCAGGACCCGTAAGAGCAACGGCAGGTAGGCTTCCTGATAGGTTTCCAGCCTTTTTTCGCCAATCAGTTGGGTTAGGGCTTCCTCCAGGTCCCCGGTCTGGTGAATGGATTCCCAGGGCATGCGCCGGGCCTCGTTGTCCCGCACCAGATAGACGTCCCCGGCAGGGGGGCGGGGTCCCAGATCCCCGAGACCCGTGCGGTAGATGCTGTCTATGATGTCCCGACCAAGGCGTTTTAGGTTGTTCCTTCGCCGGCTGGAATAATCCCCTTCCGGGAAAGCCGCAGGGAATTCGGCCTCATAGGTATCATAGGCGGCCAGTGCGGTTTTGGCGTCAAAGCGGTAATAGGGGATCTGGTTCTGCTCAAGGGACTTCCGTTCGGCAGCGAGTTCTTCGTCCGTCTTTCGGATTGAAAAATCAAAAGGGGCATAGAGGTTTTCGTACTGCCAGGGTTTGCTCTTCTGAAACTCGTATTTGAAGTGCCCACCCCTGGGGAAGAAAAAAACAATACAGGCAATCGTCAGAAAATACAGGATGTATTTATAGATTTCGGATTGGGACCGGTACAGGGAATCCAGGGTTTTGGACATAGCAGCTGCTCTTGAATTCAAAAATAGGAAAATCCGGCGCTTTTGAGCGCTTCGGGAGAGGCATCCGGTTTTAATTTCTTAATTTCGCCAAAGAAATTTTACGTCTTATGAAAGAGGTTGTCATCGTATCCGCCGTTCGGACTCCCATCGGTAGTTTTTTGGGGTCCCTCTCGTCTGTTCCCGCCCCCCAGCTGGGGGCTGTGGCCATTCGCGCCGCCCTTGAAAGGATTAAGCTGGATCCCACCCGTGTGGAGGAAGTCCTGATGGGGCATGTGGTTCAGGCAGGGGCCGGACAGGCCCCCGCACGGCAGGCTGCCATCCACGCAGGCATCCCGGATACGGTACCCTGTACCACCGTGAACAAAGTTTGTGCCTCGGGTATGAAGGCAGTAATGCAGGCCAGCCAGGCCATTGCCCTCGGAGACCGGGAGGTGGTGGTCGCAGGTGGCATGGAAAACATGAGCCTGATCCCCCACTACATCCATATGAGAAACGGAAAAAAATTCGGCCCGGCTACCCTGGAAGACGGCATGCAGAAAGACGGGTTGGTGGACGCTTATGACCAGCAGGCCATGGGGGTATGTGCCGATGCCTGCGCCCTGGAATACGAGTTCAGCAGGGAAGATCAGGATGCCTACGCCATACAATCCTATGAGCGTTCCGCCGCTGCCTGGGAAAAAGGGTGGTTTGCCGACGAGGTGGTACCTGTAGAGGTAC
>JAWWDW010000314.1:0-3373 GCA_033719735.1 Robiginitalea sp.
CTCTATAGACATTGGCCGCTTATTTTGGTGTAAAAATACACAAAGCTGGACAAGAATCCCTCGGGGATTCAGGCAAAGATACCGGGCTTTCCACTGCGCTTTGAGGCTGCCCGGGCACCTGAGAACAGGAGAAGCTCCTTCCTGCCGTGCTGCATTTTTTTTAGCAAACACCGGATTTGCCGCAACTATTTTTGATCAGGGCCCCTTATTTCTGCAAAATCCCAAAAAAAGTGCCCCAATCCATGGCTATTAAAAATTAATACCTACTTTAGCCGCGAAGCATTTGAGATGACAAAGACGTATTTCTGGAACGGTTTTTATTTCTACTTCTTTTACCAAAGGGGTACGGGACCGTCTTAGGATACATCAAACGTATATACAACCAGGTCCCGTTCGCAAACGGGACTTTTTTTTTACAGTGGGTTAAAGCGCAGCATGGAACGATTGCGAATTGCCATACAGGGAATCAAAGGATCCAACCACCACAGGGTTGCCTCCGAATACTTTGACGGGGAGGTCGATCTGGTGGAATGCCTGTCGTTCCACAACCTGGTGGACGTCCTGCTGGACGGACAGGCGGATAAGGGGGTAATGGCTATCGAGAATTCCATTGCCGGATCCATCATCCCGAATTACGCCCTGGTGTGTGAAAAGAAGTTGCACATCATCGGGGAGTATTACCTGAACATCCACCACAACCTGATGGCCCTCCCGGGGCAGCGCCTGGAAGACATCCGGGAAGTGCACAGCCATCCGATGGCCCTGCTTCAATGCCGGGAATACCTCAAGGGGCAGCCCCAGATCCGGATGGTGGAAGACGTGGATACGGCCGAAACGGCCCAGCGCATCCGAAATGGAAAACTCAAGGGGGTGGCGGCGATTGCGCCACGGATGGCCGCAGAACTCTATGGCCTTGAAGTCCTGGAGGCGGACATACAGACCATCAAGAATAATGCTACCCGTTTTATCATCGTGAAGCGAACCAACAAGGAACTCCCTAAGGAAATCATCGATAAAGCGTCTATGCGATTTATTACGGATCACAAGCGGGGGAGCCTTGCCACAGTCCTCAATGTGATGAGTGACTGCAACCTGAACCTGACCAAGATCCAGTCCCTGCCGGTGATCGAAACCCCCTGGAAGTACTCCTTTTTTGTGGATGTGACCTTCGAAACCTATGACCATTTTGCCAAAGCCAAGTCCCTGCTCGCCCTGATGACAGAAGATTTTCAGCTGCTGGGGGAATATAAAAACGCCCGTTTATGATACCACAGGCCAATCGATTGCAACACGTACAGGAATATTACTTTTCCCGAAAACTCCGGGAGGTTCGCCAACTGGCTGCAGAAGGGCACCCGGTCATCAATATGGGGATCGGGAGCCCGGACCTGTCCCCCTCCCCGGAAGTGCTGCAGACCCTGAAGGATGCCGTGGAAGAGATGGGGGCCCATCAGTATCAGAGTTACCAGGGCCTGCCTGAACTCAGGCAGACCATCGCAGCCTTCTACCACCGAAAATTCGGGGTGACCCTGGATCCGGATTCCCAGGTGCTCCCCCTGATGGGGTCCAAGGAAGGGATCATGCACATCAGCATGGCATTCCTCAACCCCGGGGACCGTGTCCTGATCCCGGATCCGGGCTACCCTACCTACAGCTCGGTAACACGGCTGGTTGGGGCCGAGCCCGTGGCTTATGCCCTCAGCGAATCCAGGGGGTGGTTCCCGGATCTTGAAGCCCTTGAGGCCGCCGGTCTGGAAGGCGTCAGGCTGATGTGGGTCAGTTACCCCCACATGCCCACCGGGGCTACGGCGGATCAGGATCAGTTTCGGGAATTGGTGGATTTTGCCCGGAGGAATGAGATTTTGCTGGTCAATGACAATCCCTATAGTTTTGTACTGAGCAACCGGCCCCTGAGTATTTTGGGAACCCCGGGAGCCGACGGACATGTGCTGGAGTTGAATTCCCTGAGCAAGACCTTTAATATGGCTGGTTGGCGGGTCGGGATGCTGCTCGGGGCCGCCCCGCTCCTGGAAGCAGTGCTCAAGGTGAAGAGCAATATGGATTCCGGGATGTTTTACGGCATTCAAAAGGGGGCCATCGCAGCCCTTCAGAGTGGCCCGGGTTGGTTTGACCACCTGGATGCCACCTACCGGCGTCGCCGGGCCGGGGTATTTCAGATTGCAGACCGGCTGGGGTGTACCTATGACCACAGGGCGGTGGGGATGTTCGTCTGGGCACGCCTGCCGGAAGGCAGCCCCGACAGTGAAGCGTTTATAGATCGCTTATTGCACGAAAAACATTTGTTTGTCGCCCCGGGCACGGTTTTCGGACCCCAGGGGGAGGGCTATATCCGTTTTTCGCTCTGTGTCCCGGAAGTGAAGATCCGGGAAGCCCTCAGGCGGCTCGAGCCGGTGAGGACCCCACCTAAGACCTTAAAAAAAACGGAAGGATGAAGGTAGTAGTAATAGGGATTGGCCTGATTGGTGGCTCTTTTGCCCGGGACCTGAGGAGGGTGAACCCGGGGATGGAAATCCTTGGGATGGACCGGGATGAATCCCATATGGCCAGGGCCGTGGAACTGGGGCTGGTAGACCGGGAAGCCGTGGATGCCGACCTGGAGACTGCCGATGTGGTCCTGGTTACCATTCCGGTAAACAGCCTGGCTGCCGAACTGCCGTCCTTCCTGGACCGGGTAGGGGAGGAGACCCTTGTCTTTGATGCAGGCTCTACCAAAGCCCTCATCTGCGAGGCGGTCCGGGAGCATCCCAAAAGGAGGAACTTTTTGGCCTGCCATCCGATAGCAGGTACGGAGTTTACGGGTCCTCAGGCGGCCGTATCCGGGCTTTACGAGGGGAAGACGAACATCATCTGCGAAGTGGAGCAGACGGCCTTTCGGATTCAGGAGCGCGCCCTGGAGCTTTTCAGGCAGCTTGGGATGCGGATCCGGTATATGAACCCGGTGGCCCACGACCGGCATATCGCCTATGTGTCACACCTTTCGCACATCAGTTCCTTTATGCTGGGGAAAACCGTCATAGAGAAGGAGAAAAACGAGCGCGACATTTTCGACCTGGCCGGGAGTGGTTTTGAGAGCACCGTCCGCCTGGCAAAAAGCTCCCCGGAGATGTGGACCCCCATTTTTGAGCAAAACCGGGAGAATGTCCTGGAGACCCTGGATGAGTATATTGCAAATCTGCAGGGTTTTCGGAACCTGCTGCAGGATGGGAATTTCGACGGGGTCTTCGATGAAATGCAGCAGACCAACCGGATTAAAGAGATATTACGCGGGATTCCAACCCCAAAAACCTGAATAGAACACACTATGGAGAATACGAGTCGCTTACGCAAATGGTTAGATGATATGGCCCTGCCA
>JAWWDW010000315.1:0-3360 GCA_033719735.1 Robiginitalea sp.
GCCCGTAAGAAACGCTGCCCCAGGTCGGATAGCATGGCTTTTGAAGATGTGCAGGCCCTGGCAGCCTGCGCTTTGATCCTGGCTTCATTCCGGTCGTACCAAAGGGCTGCCCAGGTACAGAGCCCCATAAAGGCAAGGGCTCCCGGGATTGCCACTGCAGGCGTGAGGGTATGATGGAAGAACTGGTAGAGCCCCAGTCCTGTAAAACTCCCATAGAGTACGATAAAGTGGATCACATAAATGCTCAGGGTATTCTGTCCGATCCTGAGGAAGACCTCACTTTTCATAAGCCCCCTCAGCAACATAAAGACCGCAAAAACGAGCAAAACATCCCCGAGGCGCATAAAGAGATAATTGTTCGAGACTATTTTATCGAAGAGCGCTATTCCGGTATGTTCCCAGGCCCAGTGGAAAAAAGGGGAGGCGTAGCGGATCAGCAGCGTGCCGGCGATCAGGCAGATGGCGATGCTCTTTAAGTACAGGTAGCGGTCCTGCCTGTATTTTCTGAATGCCATAGAAAGGAAACCCCCTAACAGCGTATACCCCACCCACGGAATCAGGGTGAAGACGGAGCCGTTTGCCCGGGTAAAATAATTGGCAAGGGCTTCGGGCATCCAGGAATAGTCCCAGGCCTTGTACAGGGGTTCAAACAGGAAGAGTGCCAGCCCGGAAACAAGGAGGAGGGGCGCCAGCAACCGGACGTTCCACCGGCTTACCACCCAATAAAACCCGATAACCACCAGGAGGGAAATTCCGATGCAATGAAGCACATCCACCAGGAAAAACGAAGGATACAGGGTTCCCTGCAGGATGCCAAACAGGTTGGTCCGCAATGCATACCCGATCAGTATGAGTTGAACCCCCCTTTTGAGCCCCTTTCGGAGGCGGGGGTTTTCCCTGCCCTGCCGCGGTGCCCTCAGGAGCAAATACGTAAATATGAACCCGGAAACCGTAAAGAACACCGGGGCGGTAATCCCCCTGAAATAACGCCAGGTCGTGTACGCCGTATTGGTAGCGTCCTTGAAAACAGGATCCAGCAGCCCATCGATAAAATGGCCCTGAAGCATCATCAGGATGGCCCAGGCCCTCATGGCATCGATGAAATACAGTCGTTTGTTTTGTGTAACCATGCTGCTGTTACCTATATACTTAAAAAACAGCCCCTTTGGACGTCGGAGCGGGCAAAATTATACAAATAAGCCACACCTGCGCAGGAATTATCCTAATTTCGCATCAAAACAAACCGCATGTCCTACATTCTTGCCACGGCCGGGAGCAATTCGTCCACCTCCATCAATTTTCAGTTGGTTATATACACCGCCAGTTTGCTAGAGGATCGGGACGTAGACCTGCTCGAGCTCGCAAAAACCGAGTTTCCCATGTATGGAGAGGACCTTGAGAAGGCCCAAGGCATACCGGGGGAAATCACCCGTCTGAAATCCCGCATTCAGAAGGCAAAGGGCCTGATCCTGTCTGTAAACGAGCACAACGGAAACCCTTCCGCCTTCTTCAAGAACATCCTGGACTGGCTTTCCCGGGATGAACGCCGGTTCTTGGCAGACCGCCCGGTTTTTCTGATGTCCGCTTCGGGAGGTAAAAGGGGGGCAGCCTCCTCACGGGGTGTGGTCCAGGAGATGATCCCTAGGTTTGGCGGAAACGTCGTAGCTACCTTTTCGCTACCGGGCTATTACGATAATTTCGATCCGCAATCCGGGATAACGGAGCCCGGGCTTGCAGGAGCGCACAAGGAAGCCCTCAATACATTCCTTTCCGAGCTTTAGGCCCATGAATAAAAAAGGCATCTTATGACGGATATCAAAAAAGAAACTTTTTCCGGGGTTTGGGGCGGGGTCCCCGTCCACGGATACTGGCATTCACCGGATAAACCAACAGGGGTACTGGTACTGGTACACGGGTTTGGCGAACACGCTGAGCGCTACCTGGACGGGGTGGTGCCATTTTTCACCTCCAAGGGGTTTTGCTGCTTCGGGTTCGACCTGGTAGGGCATGGACGAACCGGTGGCAGGCGTGGGGATTGCCAGGGATATGAGCAACTGCTGCATTTTGTGGATACGGCCGGCAGGCTGGTAAGGGAACGGTATCCAAAATTACCGTTGCTCCTTTTCGGCCACAGCATGGGTGGGAATCTCGTCCTGAACTTTGTACTGCGGGGGCTGGGCCAGCCCGAGGGGATTATCGCAAGCAGCCCCTATCTGAAGCTGGCCTTCAAACCACCCCGATGGAAATGGCAAATGGGAAAAATCCTCGAAAAGGTGGCCCCCCATGTAACCGTACCGGCAGGCCTGGACCCCAATGGGATCTCGAGGGATCCGGATGAGGTTCGTGCTTACAAAGAAGACCCCCTGATCCACGACCGCATCAGCCCCAGGTATTCCTTTCCGGTCATAGAGGCGGGGCAGTGGGCCCTGGAAAATGCCTCAAAACTCACGGTTCCCGCCCTCATCCTCCACGGTACAGCGGACCCCATTATCGACGTGGAAGGCAGCAGGCTTTTTGACCAGCGGGCCCCAAACACAAGGCTTGTCGAGATTGAAGGGGGATATCACGAATTACACCACGACCTGGGCAGGGAGGCCTATTTTGCCTGTTTGGATACCTGGCTGTCTGCTGCCTTTCCATTTAAGGCTTCCCCTGAGGACTAACCAAACGCCCTGGGACCAGGTGGCGATTAATTTTACCTTTGTGCCATGCGCAAACGTCTTGCCTCCCATATTGAAGCCTGTTTTCCCGAAATGCGGACACAACCCTTTCTTGTGGCGTGCAGCGGGGGCGTGGATAGCGTGGTACTGACCCATTTGTTGAAGGAACTCGACCTCGGTTTTGAGCTGGCACACTGCAATTTCAAACTGAGGGGCAGGGAGAGTGACCTGGATGCAGCATTTGTGTCCAACCTGGCCAAAAAACTCAATTTAGAAATTCACTTAAAGGATTTTGATACTGATAGTTATGCAAAGCTTCATAAACTATCCATTCAACAAGCGGCAAGACAGCTGCGCTATACCTGGTTCAGGGAGCTCCTGGACCAGCGCGGCTTGGGTTTTGTGGTAACCGCCCATCATGCGGACGATGTCCTGGAGACCTTTTTGATAAACCTGACACGGGGTACGGGCCTCGATGGACTTACCGGGATCCCGGCCCGTGCCCCTGGCATCCGAAGGCCCCTCCTGGAGTTTTCGGGGAAGGAAATCCGTACGTATGCCGAAAATGCAGGCCTCCAATGGCGGGAGGATGCTTCCAACAAAGAGGAAAAATACCTGCGGAACCGCCTCAGGAAAAAAGCGATTCCTGCCCTGAAGGAATCCGACCCGAGATTCCTTCAAAACTTTGAAAAATCCCTGA
>JAWWDW010000316.1:0-3338 GCA_033719735.1 Robiginitalea sp.
TGAGGGCCGTTTGTATATCATTACCAAGAACCAGGCGGACCCCTTTAACGGCAAGGCCTATGTTTACAGCGTGCCGGATGAGCCTGGCCAGTACACGGCGAAGGCGGAATTCCAGTTCGATACCTGTCCGCAGCGAAGCAGCTGTCGCGTAACGGATGCCGCCCTTTCCCCAAGCGGGGACCGATTGGTATTGCTGGGATACGGCAAGCTTTGGGTTTTCGAGAACTTCAGGAAAGAAAGGTTCGGCACCGGGCCGACCCGGACCATCGACCTGGGGGCTACCACCCAATTGGAAGCGATTTGTTTCGGAAGGGAGGACCTGCTGTATATTGCGGATGAACGCATCTTTAAATCAGGGGGGCGTCTGTATACCTTTCCCCTTCCCAGGTAGGCATAGGCCGTCCTTATCGAGCACATCGCGGGAAAACAACCAAAGGGGATCAGGGGTAGCTACAAAAGGGAGAGGCCATTTTTTTCGTACTTTGTATCGACAATTCCAGTGCCCATGCCAACACTTGTGGAGGCCACAGAAGCCTTCGTGACCCAGCTGCTTACCGAAGACCTGGACCCCCGGTTTTTATACCACAACCTTGCACATACCCGACGGGTGGTACAGCGAACCAAAGAACTGATGGAACACTATGGCCTGGGCGCGAAAGAGCAAAATAGCCTGCTCCTGGCAGCCTGGCTCCACGATACCGGTTATACCAGGGGCAGGGAAGGACACGAACAGGAGAGCTCCCGCATAGCCATGCAGTTCCTTCAGGACCAGGGCCTGGATCAGCAGGCCATCGAAGGGGTCTGCAGGCTGATCCTGGCCACGGAGCGCTACCACGACCCTGAGAATTTGCTGGAGGAAATCATCAGGGATGCAGATGCCTCCCACCTGGGCCAGGATATTTTTATGGAAGTTTCTCAGCTGCTGAAGCAGGAGTTGGCACAAATGGACATTGCCCAGTACTCCCCGGAAGAATGGCGTCAGCTCAATCTGGAAATATTTCAAAAGGAGCACCATTTCTATACCGATTACGCCGTAAAACACTGGCAACCCGGCAAAGAAAGGAACCTCCAAAGCCTTCTCAAAGAACCACCCGACAGCTGATTCCCGGACCTGACGAAAAGCACAAGAAATACACGAAATCATCCATGAACTCCCAAAAACGTCTGGATCGGGCCTATAGCGAAGCAAAAGTACTCCCCTTTGACGATGCGTCGCGGTTTATCCTTTTCAGTGATTGCCACAGGGGGGACAACAGTTTTGCAGACGATTTTGCCAACAACCGGAACATCTATTTCCATGCCCTGAAGCAGTATTACAGTAAGGGATTCCACTATGTGGAGCTCGGGGATGGGGACGAACTCTGGGAAAACCTGCATTTTGAATCCCTTTTTGAAGCCCATAAGAACGTTTACCAGCTACTCGGGGAATTCCACAGGGAAAAAAGGCTGCATATGATCTGGGGGAACCACGACATGGTTTACAAAAACCCGGAATATGTGCGAAAACACCTCAGCACCTATTTCGACCCCGTAGACGGGGAAGACAAGGCACTCTTCCCGGGACTTGAGTACAATGAAGCCCTGGTCCTCAAACATGCGCAAACCGGGCAGGAGCTTTTTCTGTGCCATGGCCACCAGGCCGACTGGTGGAACTACACCTTCTGGCGCTGGAGTCGTTTTCTGGTGCGCGTCCTTTGGAAACCTTTGCAGGTATGGGGCATAGCGGACCCTACCTCCCCTGCCAAGAACTACAAGGAACTGATCCGTATCGAAAGGCGGATCAAGAAGTGGATCCGCCGGCAGGATCTCAAGATCACCATTGCCGGGCATACGCACCGGCCGCGGTTTCCCGAACCGGGCCAAATCCCGTTCTTCAATGACGGAAGCTGTGTCCATCCGAGGAGCATTACCGGCCTGGAGATCGAGAACGGGCAGATCAGCCTCATCAAATGGCACATCGCCACCTCGGAAGAGGGCAACTTAAGGGTAACGCGCGTATTGCTGGAAGGGCCGCAAAAATTAAGCGATTATTCCATTTCAGGCCGATGAACAAGCAGAGGCGTCACGATCTGGACTGGCTCCGAGTAGGAGTATTTGCATTGCTCATATTGTATCACGTGGGAATGTTCTTCGTTCCCTGGAGCTGGCACCTGAAGAATAACGAAATCTACCCTGAATTACGGTGGCCAATGCTTTTCGTGAACCAGTGGCGCCTGCCCATTTTGTTCGTAATCTCCGGCATGGGAACCTATTACGCCTATTCCTACCGTACTCCGGGCCAGTACGCCGTCGAACGGCTCAAGCGGCTCGCAATCCCCCTTATCTTTGGCATGCTTTTTATCGTTCCCCCTCAGGTATACCTTGAAAGGCTGGCGCAGGGGGAACTCCAGAATACCTATTGGGATTACTTCCCCTCAGAGGCGTTCACAGGGGTCTATCCCGAGGGGAACCTAAGCTGGCATCACCTGTGGTTCCTTCCCTACCTGCTGGTCTTCTCCCTGATTCTCGCACGGCCCTTCCGCAAATGGAAAGATCAGCCCGGAAAGGTGATCGGTTGGCTCCAAACGAGGCTGGGGACCGCTTGGGGATGGCTAATCTTCCTGCCTCCCCTGTACCTGTATGAGGCTTTTGCCGAGCCATTCTTCCCAGTCACTCATGCCCTGGTGGGGGATTGGTTCGCCCTGCTTAATTTCGGCACCCTATTTCTATACGGGTTCCTGCTGATCTCCTGCGGGCAGGTTTTCTGGGATACTGCGAAGCGGCAACGCCGCAGAAATTTATACCTGGGGCTGGCCAGTTTTGCAGGCCTGGTCGGGATCTGGCAGTTCCAGGACAGCACCCTGATACATTTCACGGAGGCCGCCCTGAAGGTGCTGAACCTCTGGACCTGGATCTTTGTGTTGTTCGGCTATGCCGCGGTTTACCTGAACCGGCCAAGCCAGGTGCTTAGATATTGCAACCGGGCAGTCTATCCGTTTTATATCCTGCACCAGACCCTTACCCTGATCATCGCCTATTATATAAGGGAACTGGACTGGGGGTTCTGGAGCAAAGCAGGCATTCTCACCGTAGGTACATTTGGAGGTTGCCTCCTGCTCTATCAGTTTGTTATACTCCCCTTAAAGGGGCTCCATCCCTTCTTTGGGCTAAAGCCCAAAAGGCCCTCCTCTGAAAGAAAGCCTTCGGAGCTCTAGGGTGTCTGGAATTGCTCCTACGCCAGAATACTCTCATGCCCTGAATCCTTGACAAACACGCAGGTACTCACAGTCTTCTCAGACATTTCAACAATGAAGTCATAGGGAAGGTCCGGATCCAACCCAAAGATATTCAGGTCGGCA
>JAWWDW010000317.1:0-3326 GCA_033719735.1 Robiginitalea sp.
CCCAGGCCACGTGGATTTCTCCTACGAGGTCAGTCGGGCCTTGCAGGCCTGCGAGGGAGCCTTGCTGGTCGTCGACGCCAGCCAGGGGATTGAGGCCCAGACCCTGGCCAACCTCTACCTGGCCCTGGAAAACGATTTGGAAATCATCCCGGTGCTGAACAAGATCGACCTGCCAAGCGCCAATCCCGAAGAGGTCACCGACGACATCGTGGACCTGCTGGGTTGCAAGCCGGAGGAAGTCATCCCGGCCAGCGCCAAGACCGGACTGGGTATCGAGGAGATCCTCAAAGCCATCATCGAGCGCATTCCCGCTCCCGAAGGGGACCCGAATGCACCGTTGCAGGCGCTGGTTTTTGATTCGGTTTACAACCCCTTCAGGGGAGTGGAAACCTATTTCCGGGTAATGGACGGCGAAATACGTAAAGGACAGCGCATCAAGTTCCTGGCTACCGGAAAAACCTACGAGGCGGATGAGGTCGGGACCCTCAAATTAAAACAGGTTCCCAAAAGCGTCATTTCCGCCGGAGATGTCGGCTACCTCATCACCGGGATCAAGGATGCCCGTGAGGTGAAGGTTGGGGATACGATTACAGACGCGGCAAAGCCCACACAAAAGGCCATCGCCGGGTTCGAGGATGTAAAGCCCATGGTCTTTGCCGGGATCTACCCGGTGGACACGGAAGATTTTGAAGAGCTGCGGGCTTCCATGGAAAAACTACAGCTAAACGATGCTTCCCTCGTGTTTACCCCGGAGAGCAGTGCGGCCCTGGGGTTCGGGTTCCGTTGCGGGTTCCTGGGCATGCTCCATATGGAGATCATCCAGGAGCGCCTGGAACGGGAGTTCGACATGACGGTAATCACCACGGTGCCCAACGTCAGCTATTACGCCTACACCAAGAAAGAACCGGATACGCAAGTAATCGTCAACAACCCTTCCGACCTTCCCGAGCCCTCTACCCTGGATCGGGTGGAAGAACCCTACATCAAGGCGACGATCATCACTAAAGCGGATTTCGTGGGGAACGTCATGTCCCTCTGCATTGAAAAACGCGGGCAGATCACCAACCAGACCTACCTGACCCAGGACCGGGTAGAACTCACCTTTGACATGCCGCTGGCAGAGATCGTCTTCGATTTCTACGACCGGCTTAAAACCGTGTCGAGGGGATATGCCTCCTTTGACTACGCCCCCATCGGGATGCGGGAATCAAAACTCGTGCGGGTGGACATCCTGCTCAACGGGCAGATGGTGGATGCCCTGTCCGCCCTGGTCCACTTTGACAACGCCTACCACATCGGCAAAAAAATGTGTGAAAAGCTCAAGGAGCTGATCCCGCGCCAGCAGTTTGACATCCCTATACAGGCAGCCATCGGGGCCAAGATCATCTCCAGGGAAACCATCAAAGCGCTTCGCAAGGATGTGACGGCCAAGTGTTACGGGGGGGACATCTCCCGGAAGCGGAAGTTGCTGGAGAAACAGAAAAAGGGAAAAAAGCGGATGCGCCAGGTGGGCAATGTGGAAATCCCTCAACAGGCATTTATGGCGGTGCTTAAGCTGAACGACTAAGTCAGGACGGCTTCCGGTTATTCGGCCACTGCAACGGCCTGCTCTTCGTCCTGGTCCGGATCCATCGCCCTTCCCATATAGACCAGCTTATGTCCTTCGGAAAACTCTTTGTTTTCCCTCGTGAACGTGGGGATGATATGGAGTTCCCCGTCCGGGGATTTTATAAACAGGGAGACGATGTCGTCATCTGCCTTGGTCTTCCCGTAGAGCTCTTGAAAATGGGCGGCATCCTTGATTTCCTCCTCGTGAATTACCGGGTTTTTCCGGACCGCATCCATCAACTTCACAAAGTCATGGGTATATAGGAAGAGGCCCGGGCGCTGTGCGTTTTCAGGGTCGTTCATCTCATCGCTGTCCACGATGCGAAAAGACCCGTTTTCCCCGAACTGATCCCGGAATTTGTTGATCGCGTATTTGTTGATGTCCGAGTTTCCGGTCATGGCGATGAGGTACCCCACATCGTTTAGCTCGATGTTGTCCGTCAGCGTATCGGAGTAGATATCGGCCGTAAACGCTTCCAGGCCCAGTTTTTTCGCCTTTTCGATATTGCTCTGGTTGTTGTCTATCAGGACCACGTGCCGGTTGTTGCGCTGCAGGTACTTCCCGATCAGGCGGGATACCGCGGAAGAACCCACGATAAGGATGCCCTCGGATTTCTCAAGGAATACGCCCACCAGCTTGGCAAAGGGGCGGGCCGTGGTGGCATTTAGCAGGACCGTGCCCAGCACCACCGTAAACACCAGGGGGGTGATGTATTCCGCCCCGGGCTCTCCCCTGGCGATCAGCTTGGATCCAAAGAGGGAGGCAATACCGGCGGCCACGATCCCCCGGGGACCCACCCAGCCGATAAATAGTTTCTCAGACACGTTCAGGTTGGACCCTTTTGTGCTTAAAAAAACCATGAACGGCCGTATTAGAAAAACGATGATGGCCAGAAGGAGGGCGGTGCGCCACGTGTATATCAGCTGCATGTCCTCCAGGTTGATGTTGGCTGCCAGCAAGATGAAAAGAATGGAGATCAGCAGTACGGAAAGGGATTCTTTGAAGTACAGCAGCTCCTTGAGGTTCGGCAAATTCATATTCCCCATCACAAGCCCCATGATGACGACCGCCAGCAGGCCGGATTCGTTTGCCAGCACATCTGATTCGATGTAGACCAGCAACACCACGGACAGGGAGGCTACGTTGAGCAGGTAATGGGGGATGAGGTTCTTTTTAATGGCAAAGGCCAGGGCGTGGGCGAAGGTGAAGCCGAAGGTGAAGCCGAAAAGCAGGATTTTTCCAAACTCGATCAGGGCGGTCTTGGTGTATTCCTGGTCCTCCCCCACGCTGATGAATTCAAAGACCAGTACGGCCACCAGGGCCCCGATGGGGTCGATAAGGATCCCCTCCCATTTCAATACGGCAGAGACGTCCTTTTTCAAAGGGATGTTTCGAAGGATGGGGGTAATAACCGTCGGGCCGGTTACGATAATCAGGGAGCTGAACAGGAAGGAGATCTTCCAGCTCAGGTCGAAGATGAAGTGGGCGGCGATCCCCGCGCCAAAAAAAGTGACGACCGTTCCAAGGGTAATGAGTTTGCTGATGACCGGCCCGAGGTTGGAAACTTCAGAACGCTTCAGGGTCAGCCCCCCCTCGAAAAGGATCACGCTGATGGCAAGGGAGACAAAATGGTATAGCAACTCGCCTGGAAACAAGCCGTTTTTACCGTTCCAGACCGGCTCGATCCACTTCGAGCCGTCTTCTGTGTACAGGGAGG
>JAWWDW010000318.1:0-3300 GCA_033719735.1 Robiginitalea sp.
CTACCACAGGGCCGGAATTGATACCGATTCGGACGTCAAAGCGGATGTGGTCTTCGGACGGATCCGATTTGGAAGCCTCCACAAATTGCATTATCTCGTAAGCGGCTTCCAGCGCGCGCCCTGCGTGGTCTTCCATGGGGAAGGGAAGCCCACAGGCACACATATAAGCGTCCCCCACCGTCTTGATCTTCTCCAGGCCGTGTTTGTGCACGATGGTATCGAACCGCCCAAAATAGTAGTCGATGCTTTCTACCAGCTTCTCCGGGTCCAGGCTTTCCGCATGTTTGGTGAATCCCTTAAAGTCTGTAAACAAAACGGTTACCGCATCAAAGCGCTTAGCCTTTACCTTACCGTTTTTCTTAAGTTCCAGGGCGGTCTCCCGGGGCAGGATATTCAAAAGCAACTTTTCCGAACGGTCCCGCTCCTCGGAGATCGTTCTGTTTGTCTTTTTTATATACAAGAACCTTCTGTAGGCTCCCACCGTGATGACAATCAGCAGCAGGGTGGTAACGCCTATAGCCCATAATGCTGCGCGCTGGCGTTTTTGTTTCAGGGTGGTTAACTGCAGCTCTTTTTCGGCTTTTTGAAGTTCATACCGGGACATATCCACGGTTTCCACCTCCAGGGAGTCCTTATAATGTATGTAAAGGGATAGATGTTCGTAGGCCTCTTTGTAATTTCCGGAATGGAAATCCAATTCAGCAAGGACCCAGCTGGCACGACTGATCAGTTCTTTTTTCCCAAGCCTTCTGGCATGCTCCAGCCCCTCCTCTGCAAGGGCATGCGCCTTGTTAAACTCCCCGTCATCCCAATAGACCTCTGCCAGGGTGATCTGGTATTCTGCAATGGGGTCATAATTTCCATCCGCTTTAAACAGTGCGATGGCTTTGGTAAGATTCCTTTCGGCCTGTGTGTGATCTCCCAGCCTGGCGTAGATCATCCCCTGGTTCCCCAAAACATACAAGAGTCCTGCGCGTCCCAACTCTGGATCCAGTGCTTCGTACATCTGAGCGGCTTCATGAAAGTATTTCCCCGCCTTTACCAGTGCATCTTCCTGCAGGTGTACGTTGCCGAGGTTCGTCAGGGTGCTTGCCAATAAATACCGACCCCGATCCTGCTGCTGTATCTCCGGATCCCGCAATAAATCGATGCTTTGCTGGTAATGGGAAATAGCCCGATCCGGCTCTCCGGAATCAGAATACACCGCTCCCTGGTACATCAGGGAAAGGGCAACCCCTTCTTTATCACCGTCCTGCTCCGCCACTTCCATGGCGGATTGATAGGCCCCCAGGGCCATGTCCATGTCATTTTGCTGCAATCCGGTATGACCCTTCAACAAATATCCCTTATACAAATACAAATTGCTGCCATATTCAGCTGCCAGGGTGATCAGTTCCTCTGCATAAGCCAGGGCCAGGGTCAGGTCGTTTATTTCGTTGTAGGCCAGATTGTCCAGCAAGGCCATTTTTTCAACCCCGGTCAGCGTATCTGCCTCATAAATAGGTCCCAGGCTGTCAGCAACCTGCTGCCGCTGCTGAGCAAAACCAACTTGCAAGAGCACCAGAAAAAATACTATGAGGCTTCGAAGGTATTTCATCATCGATACGTAATGGGATCAAGGACTTACCCGACGATACCCCAGGGGTCGAGGCGAATAACACGGGTATCTCCCTGTTTATTTTACAGTTCAAACCAAATTGCGTAGGTGCTTTGGCATCCTTCGGGTCCGTTTTTACCCACTTTTGCTATGTCCTTTCCGCTTTTACCGGGCAGTATGGTTTTATGAAATGCAGCAGGGTTCTCTTTGTTCGTTACTATAAGATATTAATTTTCAGCCGCATTACGCATGATTTCAGGGAATATCCCACCTTAAAAAAATTTTTAAGCAGTTTGAAAGGTATTCGAGAGAGGTCAGGTGTAAACTGAATTGGATGTGTATCCGGTACTGCTGAATATTTCTCAAAACACGTCAGCGCGCTGGAAACCTTCAGCGTCCGGGTAGGATGGGAGGTTGGAGTTGGTCTCAGGCGGTTTTTGACCGGGTCTTTCTACCCACCAGGAAGTACATGTTGAGTTTGCCACGGTTTTTAGCATCGATTTCCCCCCGGTATTCACATTCATAATCGTCCCTTACGAGCTGGTAGGTTTCCTCTGCAATATTGATCCTGCCTGTTTCTGAGGTGGATTCCATACGGGAAGCAATATTTACGGTATCCCCCCAGATGTCGTAGGCGAATTTCTTGGTCCCCACGATCCCGGCCACCACAGGCCCTGAATTGATCCCAATCCGAATATCAAACCGGATATGGTCCTCGTCGGGGTCCGTCTTGGAGGCTTCCACGAACTCCAGCATCTCCATCGCGGCCTCCACTACCCGGTGGGCATGGTCCGGCGAGGGAAAGGGCAGCCCGCTGGCACACATGTAGGCATCTCCAACAGTCTTGATCTTCTCCAGGCCATATTTGTCCATCAGGGTGTCAAAATGCCCGAAATAGTGGTCCAGGCTTTTAACCAGTTTTTCGGGGTCGATGCTTTCAGCATGTTTGGTAAAGCCCTGAAAGTCGGTAAACAATACCGTTACAGCATCAAAGCGTTGGGCTCTAACACGGCCTTTTTCTTTGAGTTCATGTGCCGTTTCCTTTGGCAGGATGTTCAGAAGCAAGTCCTCAGAGCGGTCGCGTTCCTCCGAAATAATCTTATTGGTCTTACGCATATACCGGTACCTGCCGAAGACACCCATAGCGACAATTATAAAGAGCAGGGCCGTGACGCCTGTGGCCCAGAGCGCGGCGCGTTCCTGCTTTCGTTTTTGGGATTCCAGTTCCAGGTTTGCCTCAGCCCGGTCCGCCATTAACTGAGCTCGTTCGCGTTCATATCGGGTCAAGTCCACGGTCTCCACATCCATGGAATCCTTGTATTGCATGTACATGGCCTGGTGTTCAAAGGCTTCCTTGTATTCTTCGGACTGGTAATCCAGTTGGGCCAGGACCCAACTGGCCCGGCTGATCCACTCCTTTTTCCCCAGTCTTTCGGCATGACGCAGCCCCACCTCAGCCAGGTCATGTGCTTTGGTATACTCGGCCTGCTTATGACTGAAAATAATCAACTTAGCGAGCGCGAACTCGAGATCCTGAAATTAGTGGCGACAGGTGCCAGCAATAAAGATATCGCGAACCAACTTGTGATCAGTATCAATACGGTCAAAGTTCATTTGCGCAATATTTTTGCCAAGCTGGAGGTTTCATCGCGTACCGAGGCAACCATGTGGGCCGTCAACAACGGCGTGGTGGAAACCCAAAC
>JAWWDW010000319.1:0-3294 GCA_033719735.1 Robiginitalea sp.
GACGCCTATACAGACCAGATCTGGGTGGTCATAGGCTTGCTCTTCGGGATCACGCTCTTTAAGGCCGTGGCCATGACCACCACCTTTGCCGCCGGGGGTGCCGGGGGGATCTTTATCCCCACCATGGTGATGGGCAGCGCCCTGGGCAATGTGGTGGCCAAGGTGCTTAACAACCTGCCCCTGGGGATTTCCGTGAGCGAGGCGAATTTTACGCTGGTCGGGATGGCCGGCCTGATCGCGGGGGTACTGCATGCGCCCCTTACCGCCATATTCCTGATTGCCGAGATCACCGGCGGGTATGAACTCTTTGTCCCCCTGATGATCTCCGCGGCCATGTCGTATCTGATCACCAAGAACACCATGGACCACACCATCTACACCCGGCAGCTGGCCGCCATCGGGGCCCTGATCTCCCACGACAAGGACCAGACGGTCCTGAGCATGATGGACCTGGACGAGGTGGTGGAACGGAATTTCAAAGAAGTCCACAAGGAGATGACCCTGGGGGAGATGCTACATCAATCGGTAGCCAAATCCGGGCGCAACATCTTCCCGGTCACCGATGCGGAAGGCAAGCTCCACGGGATCGTGTTGCTGGACGATATCCGGGAATTCATGTTCGATGTGAACATGTATGACAAAATCCTGGTAGACTCCTTTATGCAGGCCCCACCGGAACAGATCTTCTACGGACAGGACACCATGCAGCAGGTGATGAAAAAATTCCACGACAGCCGGGCCTGGAACTTGCCCGTAATCCGGGACGGGAAATACCTTGGGTTCGTCTCCAAATCCAAACTGCTCACGGCATACAGGCGAAAGTTGATTAATTTTAGTCCCTGACATGCGAAAACGAATCCGATATGTGGTCCTTATGATCCTCCTGGTTTCCCTGGGGAGTATTGTCTATGGGTTTTCGGTCATGGAAACGGCCCCGGTAAGCGGTAACAAATACATCGGCTTTGGGGTGGTCGGGATCTTTCTGGTGGCCATGCCGCTGTTTTTGATTTTCGAAAGCCGCGGGAAAAAAATGAAGGATTATATGCTGACCGACGAGAATATCCGCAAAATGAGGGAACGGAGGGAAAATGAGGAATAGGAATCCTTTTTCAGCTGTTTTTACAGCCTACCCCCAAGCCATCTGCGCAAAAAAGCATACCTTCGCGGTACATTAATTTCTTTTATTTTTTATTACAATGACTGGTACAGTTAAATTTTTCAACGAATCCAAAGGTTATGGGTTCATTACCAACGATGAGACCGGAAGGGACATCTTCGTTCATGCAACCGCCCTGGATGGCCTGCAGCTCAATCAGGGAGACAAAGTAGAATATCAAGAAACCGAAGGCCGTAAGGGAATGGTCGCGGCCGATGTGCATATCATCGGATAAACTTATTTTATTTTGAAGGATCAGAAGCACTGCATCAGACGCAGTGCTTCTTTTTTTAGTTGAGGTTCCGCTTCTGGATGAAAAATTGCCGGAGCAGGGCGGAAGCCTCGTTTTCCATGATGCCTCCCACCAGTTCCGTTTTGGGATGCAGCTTCCCTCCTACCGTTGAAAATCCCCGCTGGGGGTCATAGGCTCCGAAAACCACTTTCGAGATCTGGCTCCAGTAAAGAGCGCCGGCGCACATCTGGCAGGGCTCCAGGGTCACATACAGGGTGCAGTTGCGCAGGTACTTGCCCCCCAGGAAGTTCGCGGCGGCCGTGATGGCCTGCATTTCGGCATGGGCCGTTACGTCCCCGAGTTGTTCGGTAAGGTTGTGGGCACGGGCGATGATCCGGTCGTTTACCACAATGACCGCCCCCACGGGCACCTCCCCTTTTTCAAAGGCGACTTCAGCCTCCTGCAGGGCCTTTTTCATAAAATAGGTATCGTCCAGGGTGAATTCCATAGTCCCAAAAATACAATTTCCGAAACGTCCTTTCCCCTTTTCGAATTTTGAAATTAAAGTACCTTTACCGCCGGTAATGGAACTCCTTCAAGACATAAGCGCTCCCGGGGACCTGAGAAACCTCCCCGAATCCCAATTATCAGGGCTTGCCGCCGAGTTGCGGGAATTTATCATCGATGTGGTCTCCGTCAAGGAAGGACACCTGGGGGCCTCCCTGGGGGTGGTGGAGCTCACCATCGCCCTGCACTATGTCTTCAACACCCCTGATGACCGCCTTATTTGGGATGTGGGCCACCAGGCCTACGGGCACAAAATCCTCACCGGGCGGCGGGAAACCTTCGACAGCATCCGGCAAAAAGGCGGGCTGAGCGGGTTTCCCGGGCGGTCGGAAAGCCCTTACGACCCTTTCGGGACCGGGCATTCTTCCACCTCGGTCTCCGCCCTGCTGGGTATGGCCCTGGCCGCCCGGCTCCAGGGAAATAAGCACCGGCAGCATATCGCGGTGATCGGGGACGCCTCCATCGCCAGCGGGATGGCTTTTGAGGCCTTAAACCATGCAGGGGTCAGCGATGCCAACCTGCTTATCATCCTCAACGACAACGCCATTGGGATCGACCCCAGCGTGGGGGCCCTGAAGGAATATCTGACCGCCGTCAAAAAAGGGACGGGGGGTGGTGAAAACCTGTTTGAATGCCTCAACCTGAAGTATTCCGGGCCTATGGACGGCCATGACCTGCCCGGGCTTATCCGGGAACTCAAACGGCAGAAGTCCGAAACCGGCCCCCGGTTGCTGCACCTGATCACCACCAAGGGCAAAGGCCTTCAGCAGGCTGAGGAAAACCAGGTGACCTACCACGCCCCCGGCAGGTTCGACAAAACCACGGGAGACCTGCTCAAGACTTCCACCCCCCCGGACCTGGGCCCCAAGTACCAGGATGTCTTCGGGCATACCCTGGTGGAACTCGCCCGAAAGAATAAAAACATCGTCGGGATCACCCCTGCCATGCCTACCGGCAGCTCCCTGAAATACATGATGGAAGCCTTTCCGGAGCGCAGTTTTGATGTCGGGATCGCCGAACAGCATGCGGTCACCCTGGCCGCCGGGATGGCCACCGAAGGACTCACCCCTTACTGCGCCATCTATTCCACCTTCCTCCAGCGCGGGTACGACCAGGTGATCCACGACGTGGCCCTCCAGAACCTGCCGGTGGTATTTTGCCTGGACCGTGCCGGGCTGGTGGGCAAAGACGGGCCTACCCACCACGGGGTTTTTGACATCGCTTACCTCAGGTGCATCCCCAATTTGAAGCTGGCAGCCCCCATGGACAACCTGGAACTGCGCAACATGCTCTACACCGCCCAGCTCGAAGATGCGGGGCCTGTGGCCATACGCTACCC
>JAWWDW010000320.1:0-3291 GCA_033719735.1 Robiginitalea sp.
GACCACCTGGAACGCACCCTCGACCGAATGGCACAGGGGGGTGTTTTCGACCAGATCGGGGGTGGATTTTACCGGTACAGCACGGATCCCCGCTGGCACATTCCCCACTTTGAGAAAATGCTTTATGACAACGCCCAGTTACTGGGGGTTTTCGCCAAAGCCTACTCGGTGTATTCCAAACCGGAGTACAAACGGGTCGTGGAGCGGACCTTCTCATTTCTCAAAAGGGACATGAGGGACCCGGGCGGGGCCTACTACGCAGCCCTGGATGCCGATACGGAAGGGGAAGAAGGGAAATACTACCTCTGGCAGGAAAGGGAACTAAAAGCCCTCCTGGGGGATGATTTCCCGCTTTTTGCAGCCTATTACGGCATCGAACCGGAAATGGCCTGGGAACATGGGAATTATGTGCCGTTCCGAAAGGGTTCGGATGATGCGTTTGCCGAAGAACACGACCTGTCTGCGGACGCCTTGGATGCCCAGAAGAAGCGCTGGCACTCCGCATTGATGCAGGCCCGTTCCGATCGTACCTTTCCCGGAAGGGACGATAAGATAATCACCTCCTGGAATGCCCTGCTGATCAGCGGGCTGGTGGACGCGTTTGATGCCTTTGGGGATGTTGCTTATTTGCAGGAAGCAAGGGACCTATATGCCTTTATCCTTACCCATTCGGCGGAGGGAGGGCGCCTTCGCCACAGCTACAAGGAAGGGGATCCCCGTTCAGAGGGCTTCCTGGAAGATTACGCCTTTATGGCACAGGCGGCCTTCCGCCTCTACCAGGCAACCGGGGAAGAGGGATTCCTCGATCAGACGGAAATCTGGATGGGTACCATTCAAAAGCAGTTTCAGGACCCCGATTCCCCATTGTTCCGATATAAGGAGGATTCTGAATTGATCGCCCCCATCGTGAAGACGGATGACGGGGTGATGCCGTCCCCGAATACCGTACTGGCAGAACTGTTCCTGGACCTGGGGCACTTCTTCTACCGTCCCGAATTCCTTGAAAAGGGCAAAAAGATGGTCCTTGCCCTCCAGGACCGTTTCCTGCAGGTACCGGAAAATTACGCCGGGTGGGGTCGCCTGTTGCTTCGTTACCAGTATCCCTACTACGAAGTCGCCATTGCCGGGGAGCAGGCGGGTACCTTGCGGGCCGAAATGGCTCGTGAATTCCTGCCGGATGCCCTGTTGGTTTCCACCCCTCAACCCAGTGACCTGCCGCTCTTTCAGGGTCGTTTTGACCCCGCGCAAACCCGTATTTTTGTCTGTCAGGACCACAGCTGCAGGCTGCCCGTTACCACCGTCCCACAGGCCCTCTCCCAGATCCGTGGTACCCCGGAGCTTTTTCCCTGAGACAGGTCAGCCCGAATCATTCCCTGCAGTTTCCAAAGGTGTTGTTTATAAGTATTGATGGAATTTTTCCGGGGTTTTCGGCAAGGCTGCTATCTTTAAGGACCATAATGACCTTAGATGCAAATTAAAGAACAACCTACCGTTTACGATGCGGTAATCGTTGGTTCCGGGGCTGGAGGGGGAATGGCCACCAAGGTGCTGGCCGATGCGGGGCTGAAAGTAGCTGTTTTGGAGGCCGGCCCCTTTTTCGACCCGGCCCTCGAAGCACACAGGACACAGATGAAATGGCCTTACGAATCCCCCCGGAGAGGCGCGGCTACGGTACGGCCTTTTGGGGATTTTGATGCCGCTTATGGCGGATGGGAGATCAAGGGGCAACCCTACACCCATAAGGACGGGACCAAATTCGACTGGTTTCGCTCCCAGATGCTCGGTGGGCGCACCAACCACTGGGGCCGGATCTCCCTGAGATTTGGCCCGCGGGATTTCAAGCACAAGGATGTGGACGGGCTGGGGGAAAACTGGCCCATAGGCTATGAGGATGTAAAACCCTATTACGACAAGGTCGACAAATTGATCGGGGTCTTCGGCAGCAAGGAAAACCTGCCCAATGAACCTGACGGGTTCTTCCTGCCGCCTCCCAAACCGCGCCTTCACGAATTGTACTATATCAAAGGGGCGCGAAAAGCCGGGATACCGGTAATCCCCTCGCGCATGTCCATGCTCACCAAGAAGATCAATGAGCAGCGGGGGGTGTGCTTTTACTGTGGCCAGTGTAGCCGGGCATGCCAGGTATATGCGGATTTCTCAGCCGGGACCTGCCTGATTTTCCCGGCTCAGAAGGGCAAGGGACAGGTTGACCTCTATGTAAACGCCATGGTACGGGAAGTGACCACCGATCAGGAAGGCAGGGCCACCGGGGTTTCTTATATAAACCGGGAAGACCGGAAGGAGTACAAGCTGAAAGGCCGGGTAGTGGTACTGGCGGCCTCGGCCTGCAGCACGGCGCGGATCCTGCTGAATTCCAAAAGTCCCCAGCACCCCAATGGCCTTGGCAACGGGAGCGACCTTGTTGGAAAATACCTTCACGATTCCACGGGCAGCAGCCGGGCTGCGTTTATTCCGGGGCTTATGAACCGGGAAATCTACAACGAGGATGGGGTAGGGGGGATGCACGTTTACTCCCCCTGGTGGCTCGACAATAAATCCCTGGATTTCCCAAGGGGGTATCACATCGAGGTTTGGGGTGGCATGGGCATGCCAAATTACGGATTTGGCTTCAACCCAAATGAATTCAACAAATTTTTTGGCCTGAAAACCGGGGGGTACGGGGAGCAGCTCCGAAGCGATGTGAAAAAGTACTACGGCTCTGTCATGGGCTTTGGCGGGCGGGGAGAGTCCATTGCGCGAAAGGACAATTATTGCGAAATCGACCCCACCACCGTAGACGAATTCGGGATCCCCGTGCTGCGGTTCCACTATAAGTGGTCCGACTACGAGAAAAAACAGGCCCGCCACATGCAGGCCACTTTTGAGGAGATCATCCACAACATGGGAGGGGAACCCCTTGGGGATACCCCCCCTGCCGAACGGGATTACGGCCTGGAGACCCCCGGTCGGATTATCCACGAGGTGGGGACCACCCGTATGGGCGATGACCCCAAAACATCCGTCACCAACCGGTACCAGCAACTCCACGAGGCGGACAATGTCTTCATCACCGATGCAGGGCCCTTCGTATCCCAGGCGGACAAGAACTGTACATGGACCATCCTGGCGCTCTCCTGGAGGGCTTCTGAATACCTGGTAGACCAGCTAAAACAACAAAATATCTGATATGGACCGCAGAGCGAGCTTAAAATCTATTTTTTTAGGGACCGTGGCGGGCGGCCTGGCTGTCCATGGGTGTACTCCCAGGGAGGCAGCTGAGGCCGGGGCAGA
>JAWWDW010000321.1:0-3285 GCA_033719735.1 Robiginitalea sp.
CGTATTCCACATCCGGATCGAACAGGGTGAGCAAGGCCCTGTGACCCTCTTTGAGCACAGCTTCGGGCTGGCCAAACCGCTGCCTTCCTCTCGAGAGGATCTCAGCGCTCGTTTCAGGGCCGTAGAGTTGGTTGAGGATCCCGAAGGCCTCTTCCAGCCCGGTTGCCCCGAAGGCCGCATGATCGAATTCCCTGCGCTTTTGTTCCACATCCAGGGGGCAGTGGTCCGAGGTCACAAAATCGATTACCCCGTCTTTTAACCCTTTCTGAAGGGCTTTTCGATCTTTCTGGTCCCGAAGCGGTGGCATCACCTTGAAATGGCTGTCGAACTGTTCTGCGGCTGCGTCCGAAAACCACAGGTGGTGGATGGCCACACTACAACTTACGTCAAGTCCTTTTTTCCGCGCCGCGGCAATTAACTTCAGGGAGGCCGCAGTTGAGATGGTGGGGATATGCAGCCGTCCCCCGGTGTATTCCAGCAGGGAAAGGTCCCTGGCCACCCGGAGTTCCTCTGCAAGCCCTGGGATGCCTTTCAGCCCCAGGCGCACCGAAACCTCCCCCTCGTGGATCTGGCCATGATGGGCCAGTTCCGCATCCAGGGGGAAAGAGTGTACCAGCCCGCCGAAATTCTGGGTGTACAACAGGGCCAGTTTCAGCAGGTTGGGGTTCTGAATGGGGGTTTTGTAATCGCTGAAGCCCACCGCCCCCACGCTGTGCATGTCGTACATTTCTGAGAGGTCCTCACCTGCGGCACCCACGCTTACGGTCCCCAGCGGGAAAAGTTCCGTACTGTGGTTTTTGGCCGCCTCTTTTAAAAAGACGATGTCCCCGCTGGAATCCGGGGTGGGGTTGGTGTTGGTGTTCAGGACGATGCCCGTAAAACCACTGGAGGCGGCCACCTGCAGCCCATTGGCGATGGTTTCCCTTTCCTCATACCCGGGCTCCCCAAAACTCACGCCCGTATCAAACCACCCCCGGGAGACATGCAGGTTTTCAGCTTCTATTACCCGGGTTTTCCGGTCCGCGGACAATCCCCTGCCGATGGTTTTGATGTTCCCTTTTTCGATGAGGATGTCCCTTTTCTTGCGATGCAGTGCCGGTTGGCTTTTGTCGATGAGGGTGGCGGATTTTATCAGTAGGGTCATCGCATCGTTTTTTGTAGGATCATTTTTGCCAGCACAAAAAGTAGTGCTAAAATAACAAACCATTTCCAAAGGGGCGTGATCCTGTTGCGGTTTTGATACTGGGAGACCAGGGTGTCCATATCGGGAAGAATTTCGAAGGACCCGCCCAGGTCCAGGTCCGGTTCTGGAGAAATCCGTTCGGTCCTCGGATAATTGAAACTCACCTGCTGGAGGACCTCTTCCTGATTCTCGATCTGATAATTCCCCGCTACGGCGGGCTGCAGGCCAAAAAACAGGCGGGTCTTCCTGGCAAAGGATTGCTGGGGGGGGATAAAGGTAGCCCCACTGCCTGTGAGCTGCAGGATTTCGTCCTCCTGAAGCGCGATATCGAGGTCCAGCCTGCCTTCCCGGCCCACCTGGTAATACAGTTCTGCCCGTGGCAGGCTTTGTTTCCCGATGGCGTAAAGGCTTGGGACGATCAGGGGAGACTGCCTGAAATTGCTGTAGGTTCCACTTAAAGGCGAGGCAAAAACATAAAGCCCATCCTGTCCTGAAAGGACGGCCTGTCCATTCTGAAACCCAATCATCCGGGGAAGGCTGCCGCCCAGCGGGTAATAAGCTGAGGAAGCGGGATAATCGAAGTTTTCGATTTGCTTTTCAAAGACATCCCGGAACAAGGGGTGGTCAAAATTGATCCCCGTAATCAGGATTTCCTCATCTACCCGGGGTTCGAGGCCGACCCCCAGGCCATTCAAAAAGCGGTTGTAGCTCTGCGTGTTGGTCTCATGGGAAGGGATGACTACCAGGGAGCCTCCCTGTGCCAGGAATTCGCCCAGGGCCGAGGAGAGGCTTTCCGGGAGCTCTCCCAGCTCATTGAGAAGGACCAGGTGTTGCTGTTCCAGGATGCTGTAATCCAGCTCCCTCAGGGAGGTTTGACGAAGGCTGAATTCGCCTGGGGTGTAGATCCGGGTCAGGTAGGAGGAAGGGAGGGGGCCAATAGCGAGGACCTGTAGGGGTGGCGGCTCGTTTCGCGTTATAAAAAGTGTATTGTCGTATGAGAGGCTGTTGTCGGTGACTTGCAGGGTGCCTTCTAGGGGTTCGGCCGCAGGAAGGGTAAACCGGGCTTTTACCATGCCCTCCCCCTGGGGCTGCCCTCCGGTCTTGGCGATCAGCGCATCCCCCTGATAAAGGGATACAGGACTGTTCTCGATCCCGCCATGCAGGGTGAGCAGAACATTTAGCTCCAATTTCTCGGGATCTTCCCGAGCCAGGAATGCCGTGTCGATTGAGATGTTCCCGGGAGATTCCGCCCGGTACGGCACGGCCAGCACCCGCGCACGGTCCCAGCCCTCCCAGGCTGTGGCATCCCAGCCCTGAAAATCAGAAAGGATCCAAAGCTGCCGGTCCGTGGAGTCCAGCTCCGAAAACCGGGATTCGGCCCTCAACCGGATGGCGTCGCCACTCAGGGTTTCCGGGCTGAATTCCAGGTCGAGCAACCGCTGTTGCAGGTCCGTTACTTCCACGTCCGGAAAGGTCTCGGCTTGCGTCATCAGGGTGAAACGCAGTCCCGGGGGAACGGATTGAAGCAGATCCTGAACGGCCTGTTGGAGCAAGGTAGTGTTTTTACCACGAGCCTGCATGCTAAATGAATTGTCCAGGTAGACTACAATATCTTTCTTTATATCAGCTTCCTGGGAAGGTTTATAAGGCTGGCAAAAGGCCAGCACCAGGGCAGCGAGCAACCCGAGTCGGCTTAGCAGCAACAACCATTTTTTCAGTTGGCTGCTCTTGTTGGATTCTGCGAGAATTCGCCTGAGGATGCTGACGTTGGTAAAGGGGGTCTTGCGAAACCGCCGGAGTTTTAGCAGGTGTACCAGGACAGGCAGGACCAGCAGGAGGAGCCCCCAAAGTAATTCCGGATGCTGAAGTTGCATAGGCAGCATTGATTGTTCAAATATAGCCAATTCGGTTGCGAAGCCCTACTAAGGATTCCCTAATTACAGCCTTTGAATTTCGTCAACCCCGGCTTGGTGTGCCTAACAAAAAAAGAAGTAATCTTCCATTGGGGCATCTCCCCGACCCGTGAGGTAGGCCCGGATGGCATCCTGTGCCGCTTCGTTGGCTACGGTAATGATGCTCTGGGCCTTCGGCAGATCCCGGAG
>JAWWDW010000322.1:0-3277 GCA_033719735.1 Robiginitalea sp.
TACGCTGGATCCGCTGGAAGGCAGTCTGCTGATCCTGGCAGGGAGCATCCTGCTGGCAATTGTAAGCCATTTGTTCCGGGATCCACAGCGTAAATGGTACAGGATAGCGGCCTTATTGATCCTTTTCGGGGTATTGGCACTTTGGATTCTATCTGCCTTCGGTGGCTTTGGGGGAGAAAGCGAACTTGGGTATGGCTGGGCCGTTTTGATCCTTCCGTATCCGGTAGGGTGGCTTATGTTGCTGGTGTTGTTCTACCTGAGACTTTTTGTACAGAAAAACAGAGCTTAGGGGGCCCCTCCCCCCACCTACAAAATATACAACCCCCCTGCAATTTCACAGCAAGGCGCTCACAAACTTTTTGCTATCTTGGGGAAAGAAGCCCATCCCCATGCGTGTCCTTTATTTGTTTTGTATCACCAGTATGATGTTTATGCAGGAAGCCCAGAGCCAAAACGACCGAATCCGGGACCACGGGATAGCACTCGGGGTGCTTCCAACCGGTCCGGAGAACGCCATAACCGATGTCCCAGGGGTCCTTGTGGGGCATCAAACACTCATCAGGGGCGATTCGGTTCGCACCGGGGTTACCGCCATTTTACCCCATCCCGGAAACCTTTTCCAGGAAAAGGTCCCTGCCGCCATCTATATTGGAAATGGGTTTGGTAAACTCGCGGGGTACAGCCAGGTGGAAGAGCTTGGGACCATTGAAACCCCGATTGTTTTGACCAATACCCTAAGCGTGCCCATTGCTGTGAACGCCCTGATCGGTTATACCCTGCAACAAGCCGGTAACGAGGAGGTGTATTCTGTGAATGCAGTGGTGGGGGAGACAAACGACGGTCGCCTGAACGACATCAGGGGCCGTCATGTGGTGGAGGCGGACGTGTTGGAGGCTATTCAAAATGCAAAATCCGGCCCGGTGGAGGAAGGAAATGTAGGAGCCGGTACCGGTACCATGGCGTTTGGGTACAAAGGGGGGATTGGAACCGCATCGCGACTGATTCCCCAGAAATCAGGAGGTTTTACGGTGGGGGTGTTGGTCCAGGCAAACTTCGGGGGAATCCTGACTTTAAACGGGTTCAACCTTGCCCGGGAATTGGACCGTATCCCCAACAGTTATAAAGAGGATACGGATGGTTCCTGCATGATGGTCGTGATTACGGATGCCCCCCTCAATGCACGGAACCTCAAACGACTTGCAAAGCGTTGCATGCTTGGCCTGGCACGGACAGGAGGGATTGCCTCCAACGGAAGCGGGGATTACGTTATCGCAGTCTCCACCGACCCCAATAATCGGGTGAAATACACCCCGGATGGACTGCTGTCCGGTGGCGCGACGGTTCACAATGATTTTATGTCCCCCCTGTTTCTCGCTGCAGTGGAGGCAACCGAAGAAGCCATCTGGAATGCCTTGTTCGCAGCGGAAGAGATGCAGGGATTTAAGGGGTATCGCGCTGAAGCCCTTCCAATCCGGAGGGTGCTTGAGATTTTGGGCGATCCAAAAGACTGAGGTTCCGGCATAGGGGGCAGGTGGGGCGGAAGAATTCGAATTACCTGCCTTAAGGAACCGGAGCCTCGGTCAACTCTTTGTCAATTTCTTTTTTCAAATAATACCCGGTTACCACGGTCGATAACACATCGGCAATGGCAAAGGAACTCCAGACCCCTAATTCCCCTAAAAAGTGGGGCAGGGTCAGGATCAAAGGGATGAAAAAGAATCCCTGTCGCGTCAGGGTGAGCAGCAAGGCGGGAATGGCCTTTCCGACCGCCTGAAAATAGGCAGCCCCTATCAGTTGTATCGCAATGATGGGTGTTGCGGCAAATACCCAGCGCATGGCTGACGGGGTGTGCTCCAGCACAAAGGCATTGCTTGCGAGTTCTGCGGCGCTCATATCGGGGCGATCACTGAGAAAAAGATCCGCAATTTCCGCAGGAAACACCATGAGGATAACAAATACCACTGTTGCCACCAGTGCAGCGTATTTAATGGCGGTATAGATCGATTCCCGGACCCGATCGTACTTATGGGCCCCGTAATTGTACCCGGCAATGGGAAGGAACCCCTGTGTGACCCCAAAAACAGGAAAGAGGGCGAACATCAGCATCCTGCCGATGATGGCATAGACGGCAACCATGGACTCTCCTCCCAGGTCAAATAAGATGTTGTTCATCAGCAGGTAAGTGACCGAGGTGACAGCCTGCCTGGCCAGTGTTACAAACCCCAGCCCCCCAATTTCCCTCAGCAGGTGCCGGTTTAACCCGAAGTGGTGCCAGCTGATTTTTAATTCGGAATTCGGGGAGAGGAAGAACCAGAAGATATACCCAAAACAAAGCAGGTATCCCCCCGTAGTGGCCCAGGCAGCGCCGTGCATCCCCCAGTCGAAGAGGTAGATGAATACATAGTCCATCACCAGGTTCCCCACGGAAGGGATGATCATGGCAATCATGGCAAACCGGGGCTTCCCCTCTGCGCGGATGACGGTATTTCCCATCATACAGAGGGCCAGGAAAGGCACCCCGTAGAGTACAATGGTGTAATAGATCTTGGCCGGGTCGAAGATGGCACCTTTTCCGCCGAACGCCGGGATGAGGGTATCCACAAAGTACAACCCCAGGGCTACCATGGAACAGGTAACCAGAAGGGTCAGGGTGATCTGGTTCCCGAAGGTCCTCAGTGCTTTTTCCTTTTTATCCGCCCCCAGCGCCCTGGAAACAATGCTGCTCCCCCCGATGCCAATAGCCATTCCAAGGGCAGCGATAAAAAAGGATACAGGAAGAACCACGTTGATGGCGGCAATCGCAATGGACCCGATCCAGTTCCCGACAAAAATGGTATCCACCAGGATGTTCAGGCTCATCACCAGAATGCCAATAGAGGCTGGTACTGCCTGTTGTATCAGCAACTGGCCTACAGGCCGGGTGCCTAGCTGTTCTGAGGAGAATCTGGACATAGGTTGGAAACTAGCCCTGCAAAGCTATGGGCTTCTGTGGGATTTCGAAAACAGGAACGGGGGGATTTAAAAAAGTTGCCGGAAGTTCTTTCGAATTTAAGCCCGGAGGCAGTGAAGGGAGCATTAGAGGTTAAGGGCCAGGTACTATATTGGGGGTTGTGGGCCCTCCCACCCCTGACTTCAAGTTATCCATAAACGCTGCAAAATCCAATCAGGGAAACCAGAAGCTCCTTCGAGAAAAACCCGTCATTTGACCTGCAACAGAGAGTGATTAATACCCCGCAGCCTGCCCGTCTTTCCGGCTCTCCGAAGCCCCATGGTAGGA
>JAWWDW010000323.1:0-3276 GCA_033719735.1 Robiginitalea sp.
GCCTGCAGAACCGGTTCGGGTATAGGTATTTATCACAGAGGCTACGGTGAGGAATCGCGGCATTTCCAGGTACCGGAGCCGGACGATATTGAGCAGCAACTGTTCGTTTTCCTGATCTGCGATCCGTTGGTTGTAGTTGAAACCATCCTGCGGAATAGTCTTGGGGCCCATGGATTTGCAGGAAGCCAGGACCAGTAACAGGAAAAGGCACGCAAAGGGAAGAAGGCCAAAGCGAGCTGTTAAAGGGCTGGTGGTGGATAGGATTGGACGTGGCATGTCGGGTTGGTCATTCTTTAAATATAACATATTCCCAAATAAGTGCCACTGGTTATTCAGGAGATTTTGTGTCGCTGAGGGGTGGAGGGTCCGGGGGGTATCCCCCACCCCCCCAGACAGAAATTTACCTGTTCTCCCTGCAATCTAAAATCGTTTAGCGAGTTAGCCATTGCCAGGGCCCCGCAAAGGTTAGTTCCAAACATCTTTGCCTGGTTTTAAACGTGCCCACTTCTGGGCCCTGCATTAACCCGGACGGGAAATTTCGTACCTTTAACATGTAAATTGTTCCGCCTTGAAAAATCTGTTGATCTACTACCTTGCCATCCTGCTACCGGTCGCAGCCATCCTATACCTTTCTGGGAAAGAGATTATCGGGTCTACCACCTTCCTGGTACTTGTTATCACTTATGTGCTGGTCTATCGAACCTGGACGGATGGCTCCCGGCTTGCAGCCAAGGGGATTATCTCAAAAAAGGAACGTTGGAAAATGATGTTGCCCGGGATGCACATGAAGCATTTCACGGAATTGTATTTGAAATAACCTCTGCAGCAGGGGAGCCCGTACTCTTGTTCAACCGGCGGGATCAATCCTGAGGGACCGAATGGTATAGAAAAAATGGGGAATGCCCCCACCCACCCATGTCAAAATTTAGCTGCTGAGCCTGCACCTTCCAATCAGGCAACTCCCTAATCAGGAGGCCATGAGCACAAAAGGGAAAACCCTGTAAACCGAAGCTTACAGGGTTTTTTTCGTATTTAGGTATGAAAGTTCAGATCAGAAGTGGAAACCGACCCCAATTCCACCGGAGGAAGTGGTTCCTCCACCAAATTCTGCAATGATCCCAATGAAATCGGTGATCTTGTATTCAACTCCCAGGTGGGCGTTCAGGCTGAAATCATCCCCGTCCCCGGTGATGAAACCTGCGTCCACACCCGCCCAGATATCCCAGGGCTCCACGAGTCCGAGAAGGCTGTCAAAATAATAGTCTGCACGTCCACCAAGGGCAAGGTTGTTATCTCCCTCAAACCATATCCGAGCTTCAGGAGAAAGCGTCAGGCTGGGAGCCACCTGGAATTCAAAATTTCCACCAATACTGGCATTATCGCCAAATTTAAGGAACGTGTTCAGGGCGCCCCCGTAGTTTTCCTGCGCGTAGGACTGGGTTGAAAGTGCAAGAAAAAGTCCTGCTGCCAAGAATAATTTAAACATGTTTTTCATAAGTGTAATGTTTGATTGGTTCCAATGATTGAAGGTTCCAAGATACAAAAATATCAGAATATGCAACCACTTTTCTGCTCCTCTTCCGTTGGTTGTTATCCGGAACATAGCTTTGCGATCAAATACGGCCCCTGGCATGTTACCGATGTACCCCATTTTTCGACAACAATCCGTATCTTCCGCCCAAGGACACTAACACGCTCAAAATGCACCGATTCTCAATTACCCTAACAGGATTTCTATTGACACTCACAGCCCTGGTGGCCCAGGATTTTTCCGCCTTTCAATACCGGAATGTAGGCCCCTACAGGGGAGGGCGAGTCACAGCAGTTGCCGGCATTGCCTCCCAGCCGGGCACGTTTTATTTCGGCGCTACCGGAGGAGGTGTCTGGAAGACCGAAGACTTTGGTACGAGCTGGGAAAATATCTCGGATGGGTTTTTCAAGACCCCATCCATCGGAGCTATTTCCGTGGCCCAGAACGACCCGAATATCATCTATGCAGGCACCGGGTCGGACGGTCTGAGAAGCAATGTGATCGAGGGCAGGGGCATGTACAAATCCGTCGATGCCGGGAAGCACTGGGAGGAGATCGGCCTTGGCGAGGTGGGGCAGATCGGGGGCGTGAGGATCCACCCAGGGGATTACAATACGGTTTATGTGGCCGCTATAGGCAAGGCGTTCCGGCCGAACCCGGAGCGTGGGCTGTATAAAACCACGGACGGTGGAAAAACCTGGAAGAAGGTGTTGTTTGTTTCCGACAGGACAGGGGTGTCGGATGTAGAATTTCTGCCCACCAACCCGAATGTGCTTTTTGCCGCGGCCTGGAAGGCAGAACGAAAACCCTGGACCATCATCAGCGGGGGTACGCCTGAGGAAGGCGGGATCTATAAAAGCCTCGACGGAGGTTCCAGCTGGAGTAAAATTGAAAAGGGCCTGCCCGATACGCTTATCGGAAAGATCGATATTGAAGTGAGCCCTTCGGATACCCGGATCGTCTACGCCCTTGTGGAAGCGCCGGGGAAAGAGGGCGGCCTTTACAAATCTACCGACCAGGGGGAATCCTTTGAGCAGGTGTCTTCCCATGACGGAATCCGTACGCGCCCCTTTTACTATACCAACATCAAAGTAGACCCCAAAAATCCGGATCGCATCTATGCCATGGCCACCGGATATTTTAAGTCCGAGGATGGGGGAAAGACCTGGGAACGGATGCGGCCTCCCCATGGGGACAACCACGACATGTGGATCAACCCGGAAAACCCCTCCCTGTTTATTCAGAGCAATGATGGGGGCGCCAATGTGACCCATAACGGCGGGAAGACCTGGTCTACCCAGTTCAACCAGCCCACGGCCGAGATCTACCAGGTGGAGGTGGACAACCAGTACCCTTACTGGCTCTATGGCGGGCAGCAGGACAATTATTCCACGGTATCCGTGCCCAGCATGCCACCATATGGCGTGCAGGCATCGGGGATTGGATACATTCAGAATACTGGCGGCTGTGAAACAGGCCCCGCGGTTCCACACCCCACCAATCCGGATATCGTGTATTCCAATTGTAAGGGCCGTTTTACCGTTTACAACAAGCGGACTGGTACTGAACAGTCCTATTATGTGGGGGCAGGAAACATGTACGGCCACAATCCGAAAGATTTGAAATTCCGCTTCCAGCGGGTATCCCCCATACATGTGTCCCCCCACAATCCAAAGGTGATTTACCACACCTCCCAGTACGTGCACAAAACCGTGGATGAGGGAAAAACCTGGGAAATTATTTCC
>JAWWDW010000324.1:0-3269 GCA_033719735.1 Robiginitalea sp.
AGGGATTACCAGATGGCGGCGGGGATCTCACAGGATGTGGAAGCCGACGACAGCATCTGGGACCTTACCCGGGCCCGGTTGCCCTGGTTGTTTCTGGGCCTGGTAGGCGGTGTTGGCGCCGCCGGGATCATGGGCGGGTTTGAAGCCATGATCAGCAAGCATGCCGTCCTGTTCTTTTTCACCCCCCTGATCGCTGCGATGGCCGGCAACGTGGGGGTCCAGTCCAGTGCGATCATCGTCCAGGGCCTTGCCAACGACGACTTGAAGGGAAGCGTTTCCAACCGGTTGATCAAGGAGTTGTTGCTGGCCACCCTCAACGGTCTCATCCTGGCCGCCGTCCTGTTGTTTTTTACCTGGGCCTGGAAAGGCAATTTCCCGACCGCCCTGGCCATATCCATTTCCCTGATCGCCGTGATCGTGGTCGCGGGGATCATCGGCACCTTCATCCCCCTGTTCTTGCATAAACGGGGTATCGACCCGGCCATTGCCACGGGCCCCTTCATCACCACCAGCAATGATATTTTCGGAATCCTGATCTATTTCTGGATCGCCCGGCTCATCCTTCAGATCTGAGGGGAGGCTCCAAAAAATTTACGTACCTTCCTTTCCCGCTAACCCTAAAAACACCCGCCATGTCGCTGAGGGTCGCCGTCGTTCAGGACCACCCTGTTTTTTTCAACAAGAAAGAAACCCTTGCCAAAGTCGGCAAGCTGGTGGCCTCCTGCGCACAGCAGGGCTGTCAGCTGGTCCTGTTCCCTGAATCCTTTATCCCGGGCTATCCCCGAGATTTTGACTTTGGGACGCGGGTCGGGGACCGGTCCGATGCCGGCAGGGATCTGTATCTGGAATACTACCGGGAAAGCATTGATCCCGAAGGGGAAGACATCGCGTTTCTGGAAAGCCTCGCTTCCGAAAGCGGCTGTTACCTCGTTATCGGGGTTACCGAACAAAACCCCGCCAATAACAGCCTCTACTGCAGCATGCTCTACATATCCCCGACCTCAGGGCTGTTGGGCATTCACCGGAAAATAAAGCCTACAGGGCAGGAACGGGTGGTTTGGGCAGAAGCTGGCGGGGAGTCCCTCTGCACGTTTGCAACCCCCATCGGGAAATTGGGAGGGCTTATCTGCTGGGAGAATTACATGCCCCTGGCGCGTATGGCCCTGTATTCAAAAGGAGTGGAAATTTACCTGGCCCCAACTGCCGATGCCCGTCCGGGCTGGTTGGCAAGCATGCAACACATCGCCCTGGAAGGACGCTGCTTTGTCCTGGGGTGCAACCAGTTCATCCGGCGAGAGGATTATCCGGAGCGGTACCGCCCACTTCTTAAAAATCCCCGGGAGATCGTCTGTTCGGGCGGAAGCGTTATTGTTTCCCCTTTTGGGGAGATCCTCGCAGGCCCGAAGCAGGATGAATCCGGGATCCTGGTGGCGGACCTGGACCTCGATGAGGTCGTCCGCAGCAAACTGGACTTTGATGTCAACGGTCATTACCAACGGAAGGATATCTTTGCATTTGAGGTACATGGCCAGCCTCCTGTCAAAAAGGAAGCATCCGTAAAAAGGGCCAGAAAATGACCCTGGTAGCCCCCCCGGCAACCCATGGTATCCCGGGGATTCAATGAGACTGTTCCATATGAAGAAAATACTCCACGTGGATGAAAACCATCCGCTCCTGATTGATGAATTCGAGAAACTCGGGTTCCAAAACGAGCTGGATTACACCAGTTCCCGGGAAGAAATCCTGGATAAAATTGCGGGTTACCAGGGCCTGATCCTGCGAAGCCGGCTTCCGGTAGACCGGGAATTACTGGACCGGGCCACCTCCCTTGAATTTATCGGGCGTTTGGGAGCAGGCCTTGAAAACATCGACGTGGAATACGCCCGTAACAGAGGGGTTTTCCTCGCAGCAGCCCCGGAAGGAAACCGGAACGCGGTTGGGGAGCACGCCCTTGGCATGCTGTTGTCGCTCTTCAACAAATTGAATTCCGCTGACGCCGAAGTACGCCGGGGCCTTTGGCGAAGGGAGGAGAACCGGGGCCTTGAAGTCGAGGGAAAAACCATTGGGATCATCGGGTATGGCAATACAGGCAAGGCCTTCGCCAAAAAGCTGCGGGGGTTTGAGGCCGAAGTGATCTGCTACGACATTGTCGGGGGTGTTGGCAACGAGGACGCCCGGCAGGTAGGCATCCTGGAATTCCGCAAGAAGGTGGATGTGGTCAGCCTGCACGTTCCGCAGACGCCGGATACCATTGGAATGGTAGACGAGCGCTTTATCGGTGAAATCCACAACCCCTTTTGGTTGCTCAATACCGCCAGAGGAAAATGCGTGAAAACCGGAGACCTTGTAAAAGGCCTCCAAAGCGGCAAGGTCCTGGGGGCCGGACTGGACGTTCTCGAATATGAGAAGGCTTCCTTTGAGTCCCTTTTCCAGGAAAACCAAATGCCTGCAGCTTTCAAATACCTCATCGAAGCTCAAAATGTACTCCTGACCCCCCATGTGGCGGGGTGGACCGTTGAAAGCAAAGAGAAACTGGCACGGACGATCGTGGAAAAGGTAAAGGCGCATTTTAACTACGATTAATACGTTAATCCCTTCCTATGAAATACGATGCCAAAACACCTGATGAATACCTCTCCCAGCTGCCCGAAGAGCGGCTGGCGCCCATGCGGCGGTTACGGCAGGTTATACGGGACCACCTTCCCGGTGGTTTTGAGGAAACCATGAGCTACGGCATGATCGGATATGTGGTACCCCACTCCCGGTATCCGGACGGGTATCATTGTGATCCCAAACTTCCCCTGCCATTTGTGAACATCGCTTCCCAAAAGAACTACATCGCCCTGTACCACAATGGCCTCTATGCCATTCCGGAACTTCAGGAGTGGTTTAAATCCGAATACGGCAACCGCGTGCCAACCAGGCTGGATATGGGAAAAAGTTGTATCCGGTTTAAAAAACCCGCCCAAATTCCTTTCGGGTTAATCGGTGAATTATGTGAAAGACTAAGCGTGGCGGACTGGATTGAAACCTATGAGCGGGTCATAAAGCGAAAGGGGTGATTAAGGGATGAAAATTACTTCTTTTTACCCTTGGCGGAATCATATGATTTGATACTGCAGGGGATTCCCTTAACTTGATGGATGGGGGGAGGGGGTCCCCCCGATGCATCCCAGGAAAACCAAACTTCAATGCTTCCTGTCTAAACAAAAACCATATCCCAAAGACACCCCTGGTTCTCATGCTTTAATAATTTCACGAATAGAAAA
>JAWWDW010000325.1:0-3255 GCA_033719735.1 Robiginitalea sp.
ATTGCGGGCTACGACCCGGCAGAAGCCCCCGAACTCTGGAA
This sequence comes from Robiginitalea sp., assembly GCA_033719735.1. GTDB lineage: Bacteria > Bacteroidota > Bacteroidia > Flavobacteriales > Flavobacteriaceae > Robiginitalea. The sequence continues at coordinate 42 of JAWWDW010000325.1, forward strand.
GCGGATGAAAGCAAGCAGCAAAGGTGCCCCCCCGGAAATCCTGAGTACACACCCTTCGAACGACACACGGATTGCAAACCTCACCCAGTGGGTACCCGGGGCCGTTGCCGAAGCACGTAAATTCGGCGTGACCTCCTTTGAGTAGTGCCCCGCCTTTGAGAATTATTGTATCTTCCGGCTGACCGAAGCCAAGACGCGATTCCCATGTCCAAGACCGTGCTGCCCAAGGGAAGTAAAAAACTGCTCAATGCCTGGGCTTTTTACGATTGGGCCAATTCCGTTTACAGCCTGGTGATCGCTTCGGCTATCTTCCCTATTTTTTACGGCGGCCTGTTTCGAATGGCCGGGGTGGAAAAAGTGGTCGTGTTTGGGAGCGAAATCGCCCGGGCTCCCCTGATCAGCTATGTGACTTCGGCGGCCTTTTTGTTTATCGCCCTGGTGACACCCCTGCTTTCGGGAATTGCCGACTACCTGGGGAACAAAAAGGTGTTCATGCGCTTTTTCTGCTACCTGGGCGGGCTTTCCTGTATCGGCCTCTACTGGTTTTCCCTGGAAAACATCTACCTGGGGCTCCTCTTCTATTTTCTGGGACTGGTGGGGTTCTGGGTCAGTTTCGCCATTAACAACTCCTACCTGCCGGACATCGCCTTTGCCGAACAACAGGATAAGATCAGTGCCAGGGGATTTTCCATGGGGTATGTCGGCAGCGTACTCCTCCTCCTGCTGAACCTTGCCATGGTAATGAATCCGAGGGCTTTTGGGATCCCTGACAGCCCGGAGATGCCATCGGAAATGCTGGCCATGCGCTATTCCTTTATATCCGTGGGGATCTGGTGGATCCTTTTCAGCCAGTACACTTTCTACCACCTCCCCAGGGGAAACAAACAGGAAGGCCCGCGCAGGAATATCATCTTCAACGGTTTCCGGGAATTGCAGTCCGTCCGGAGGCAGTTGGGCCGAAACCCTGTATTGAAGGGATACCTCACCGCATTTTTTGTCTACAGCATGGCCGTACAGACCGTCATGCTCATCGCGACTTATTTTGGAGAAGAAGAGATCGCCTGGGGATCCGATTCGGAGCGCACCACGGGCCTGATCGTCAGCATCCTGCTCATCCAGCTGGTCGCCATTGCAGGGGCTACCCTTACGGCACGGGCCTCTGAGGTTTTTGGGAACATCCCGACCCTTGTGGGGATCAACCTGCTTTGGGTGGGGATTTGTATTTACGCGTATTTCCTGATAACCCCCATGGATTTCTATATCGCGGCCGGCATTGTGGGGCTCGTCATGGGGGGGATACAGGCCCTCTCCCGGTCTACCTATTCCAAGTTCCTCCCGCAGACCCGCGATACCACCAGCTTTTTCAGCTTTTACGATGTGGCGGAAAAGATTGGCATCGTAATCGGGACCTTCCTCTATGGATTCGTTGCACAGTTTACCGGGAGCATGCGCAATGCGACGATTTTTCTGGGGGTATTCTTCCTAGGGGGGATCCTCCTGTTGCTCCGCATTCCCCGCCGGGCATAACCCTGAAGTAGTGCAAAGCTCACTTCAGGGTAGGTGTTATCCTTTGGAAACATCCCCGGACCCTGAGGTTTTGGAGTCGATTTTCCCCGGGTTACCACGGTACTGGATATCCCCGGAACCCGAGACCCTTGCACGGAGCGCCTCGGTGGCCGTTACCTTGATATCGGCGGATCCTGAGACCATTGCATCCACTTCCCTGGCCGAGAGGTCATAGGCGTTCACATCGCCCGAGCCGGAGACCCGTACGGCCAATTTTCCGCAGGACCCCGCCAGGTTCATATCCCCCGATCCGGAAAGGGTGACCTCCATCTCGTCGCTTTGAATTTCGAGTTCCATATCCCCGGACCCGGACATCACCGCCTCGAAGTAGTCCGAAACCAGTGTTGTCTTTCCCCGGACATCCCCGGAGCCCGACATGGAAACCGCGTTGACATCTTCTACGGGAACGCTCACCAGGATGCCCCCGGATTTCCAGGAAGAGGATTGGAGGTTGTATCCCTTGCGGGTTTTGATCTTTAGGGTTCCATTTTTTACTTCGGTTTCCAGGTATTCCAGGAGGTTTTCTTCCCCATGCAGGGTCAGGCGTCCTTCTTCACCGCTGGTGAGCTCCACGTCGAACCATCCGGAAACGGAAACCGCATCATAGGAACCGACATTACGCTCCTCGGTGACCATTTTGCCGTTTCCCCGGATTTTCTTCCCCCACTGGGCAGATGCGGAGAAACCGATTAGTAAACAAACCCCGATTAAAAATGTATTTTTCATGTGTTTCTGATTTAAATAGATGGTTATTTCCTGTTTAGTGTAATGTTCCCGTATTCGCTGATGATGCGTACTTCTTTTCCGCTGCCGGGGCTGCCGTGGTACCCGGAGTAAAAGCGTTCGCTGGACTTCTCCCGGCTCACATTGATCTGCAGATCCTCTTTTCCTTTTACGCCGGCATACTCCGTGCTGATTTCAAAGTCAAAATGGTATCCTGCGTCGTAACCGAATTTAATGCCTGTATAATCGGTCGTAATCGAGACATTCCCGCCGTCGGCTGCCATCTCTTCGATATGGATCTTCCCGTAGTCAGCGGAGATATCCACGTTGCCGTGGATGGTGCCCAGGTCCACGTTGATGTAATCCCCCCTTCCGAGGATGTCCCCGGCCTCGCCAACCTCCAGACTGCCGTAGTCACAGGCGTAATCCAGGTTTTCCATGGTACCGACCACAGCGTCCGTATAGTCGGCGCGGAGGTTCAGGTTGCCGGTTTTGTCCAGGGTGAATTTGGAATAGTCCGCCCGGATTTCCCCGCTGTTCATATAGCCGATCCGCGAATTGGAGGTATAGTCAAAACTGAGCTGGTTGTTCCTGCCCCTGAGTTCCCCCAGGTCCAGCCGGCCGTAGTCGCAGCTGATCTTGGCATGTCCGTCAACCCGGTCCAGGGTGATATTTCCGTAATCGTTGCTGAGGTTCACGCTGTTTTTGACCGGCAGCTTTACATTGTAGTTGATCTGCATGTTCACGTTGTTCCGCTTCCAGTTCCAACCTTTACCCTTGTTGAACTGGGTTTTGGCGGAAACCATGGAGGCAGAGGCGTCAAAATCCACGGTGATCTCTTCCAGTTTCTCCTCCACACGGCTTTCATTGTTGCCGTTAACGGTGATATGCACTTCGATGACCACACGGTTTTCATTCCAGGAAC
>JAWWDW010000326.1:0-3245 GCA_033719735.1 Robiginitalea sp.
ATATTACCATGATGACACTGGAGGTAAAGAACAACCAGTAAGAGACCATGTTGAGAAACCCGGAAGCCATATCCCGGGCCCCGATCTGTAAGGGGATCAAAAGGTTACTAAAGGTACCGCTCAACCCGGCCGTCAGCACGAAAAAGACCATGATGGTCCCGTGGATGGTGACCAGGGCCAGGTAAATATCTGCGTCCATGACCCCGTCCGGTGCCCATTTCCCGAGCAAAGCCTCAAAAACCGGGAAGGATTCCCCGGGCCAGGCGAGTTGCATCCGGAACAACAAAGACATTGCAATCCCGATCGTACCCATGATCAACCCCGTGATCAGGTACTGTTTCGAGATCATTTTGTGGTCCTGACTGAAAATATATTTCGTTACAAATGTCTCCTTGTGATGATGCCCGTGGTCGTGAGCGTGATCCTCGGTCAATGCATTTGCTTGTACTGACATAATCTCTTTTGTTTTATTCTTTTTCTAGCTAATTTTTTTTACTCTCCCATGGAGGCGATGGTTTGGCTGAATGTCTGCTGGCTCTCGAGCCACGCCTGATATTCCTCCTCGCTTTCCACAATGATTTTCATCTGCATGTTGTAGTGGGACTTCCCACATATCTTGTTGCAGAGCAAAACGTAATCGAACTCCCAGGGATCCGAATTCGGCTCCCCGTTGGCGGCACGCTCAGCCCTGAGGGCATTGGTCCGCTGCACTTTTTCAATCACCTCGGGACGCTGCCTCATTTCAGCCGTGGTCACGGTTGGTTTAAAGGAAAATTCCGTGATCATCCCGGGCACACAGTTCATCTGGGCCCTGAAGTGCGGCATGTAGGCCGAGTGGAGCACATCCTGTGAACGGAACTTGAAATTAACCTTCCTTCCCACGGGCAGGTGCAGCTCCTTTACAATAATGTCATCCGCCGCATTCGGATCGGATTCATCCAGCCCGAGTACGTTGGCACGGTTGATGTCGATCAACCTCACGTTGGCATCCCCCAGCACATTGTCGGCTCCCCCGTAGCGGGCCGTCCAGTTAAATTGCTGTGCATAGAGCTCTACGATCAACGGATCATCGTCCTCGTTGATGTCCATGATGTTCGTCCAGGTATACAGCCCCCACAGGATCAGACCGGCCAAAACGATTACCGGAATGATGGTCCAGATAAATTCCAGACGGTCATTATCTGCATAAAAAAGGGCTTTCTTTCCTTTTTCACCACGGTACTTGTAGGCGAAAAAGTGGAGCAAGGCCTGGGTGATCGTCTGCACCGCAAATATAATAATCATAGAGGCCCATAGCAAGGAGTCGTATTCCATGCCGTGCTCGGAAGATGCAGCGGGAAGGATGTATTTCCCGTACTTCACGATGCTGAAAATGGTAATCCCGTAGATGAAAACGAGAAAGGCAAACATCAGGTACCCATTGTACTTGTTGTCTTCATCCGTGGCTACTTCCGAACTCTCCCCCGCTTTAGCTTTGGCCTGAGACAATTCAAAGATCTTGGTCATTTGCCAGATAGCAATGGCTACTAAAACTAAAACCGCAATCGTCAATAATGCTGTCATTGTGTGAACGGATATGATTCTCTAAAGTTTCTCTTTAATAATGAAATTGGCGGCTCTCCTCAATATACGGGTTCCGTGTTGGCTGCAATGGCGCTTTGGTCAATGCCCGGAAAATCCAGAAGATAAAGGCTCCCCCGAAAAAGAGGACGGCCCCGATCTCAGGCAACCCGATATACCACTGGTCCCCTACCGTTGCCGGCATGACCATATTGAAAACATCCAGATAGTGGCCCAAAAGTACAACGATACCGGTCATGATTACAAACCAGTTGAGCCGTTTGTAATCGCTGTTCATAAGGACCAGTAGCGGGAAGACGAAATTCATCACCACCATCCCCCAGAACGGCAGGCTGTAGTTTTCGATCCGGGTCACGAAATAGGTCACTTCTTCCGGGATGTTGGCGTACCAGATCAGCATGAACTGCCCGAACCAAAGGTAGGTCCAGAAGATGCTGATACCGAACATGAATTTGGCCAGATCGTGGATGTGGCTGTCATTGACATCCGGAAGGTATCCGCGGGATTTCAGGTATATGGTTACCATGGCGATTACCGTGATTCCAGATACGAACATGCTGGCAAATACATACCACCCAAAGAGGGTACTGAACCAGTGCGGATCCAGGCTCATGATCCAATCCCAGGACATCATGGATTCAGTTACGAGGTAGAAGACCAGAAAACCTGCAGACCAGCGGAAGTTCTTTTTAAAGTTGGAATTGTCGCTGGCCGCATCCTGCGCCAGGGAAAGGCGGCGGGAAATCTCCCGGTAGGCAATCCACCCTCCCAGGAAGATCGCTGCACGGATCAGGAAAAAGATCGGGTTCAGGTATCCGGCCTTGCCCTGAAGCAACTCATCGTGGGCGACCGTTTCAGCATCCATCCAAACAAAGAGGTGGTTCATGTGCAGCACCGACAGTACCAGAAAAACAAACAGCAGAATACCCCCCGGCACCAGCCAGGCCGTAATTCCTTCCATCACCCGGAAGAGCAACGGCGACCACCCGGCCTGAGAGGCCCGTTGCACGCCGTAAAAGGCCAGTACCCCAAGGGAAATCATAAAGAAGAAAAACAGGGCTACATACAGTGCAGACCACGGACGGTTCTGCAGCTGGTGTAACAGGTGTTCGTCGTGATCCGCCTGGTGTGTTTCCGTTCCGTGGGCTGCAGCCGCCTCACCTGCGTGGGCTGCTTCGCTGTGCCCTCCTCCATGGCCATCGTCGTGGGAAGCTACCCTTGCCTTGGCCTCTTCCACGGTGGAAGGCGCGGAAACAAATCCTATCGCCATACCGAAAAGCCCGAGGGCCATCAGTATCAGGGATCCTATCTTAAGTCTGTTTGAGAAGGTATACATCTGCAATCGGTATCTTATTTTGTTAGGTCTTCTTTTAACTTCATCACGTACTCGGCCACTTGCCAGCGCTCTTTGTGATTCAGCTGGTTGGCGTAGGAGCCCATGGAGTTCAGGCCGTAGTAGATTACGTGATAGGTATCCCCTGCTGTAATGTTCCGCGCCGGATCTGCATAGGAGGGAACCCCGAGGATCTTCTCCCGTTGTACCAGGGTACCCTTGCCATCTCCTTTTGTCCCGTGACAAATCGCACAGTAGATATCGTAAAGCTCCTTTCCTACAGCCAGGTTTTCCTCCCGGTTGAGGGAGTCAAGGGGGCTTGCCACCAGGG
>JAWWDW010000327.1:0-3234 GCA_033719735.1 Robiginitalea sp.
CCACGGTTTCGTAATCGTTCATGGCCATCCGTCCAAAGGTTTCGCGGATGTCATGGGCTGCAGCTACCGGGTCAGGATTGGCATTTGGCCCCTCAGGGTTCTCATAAATGAGTCCCATATGGGCCGCACCCATTTGTTTTTCAAGCTCCCCCTCTTCGGTATATCTGTCGCGGTTTCCAAGCCATTCCGTTTCTGAACCCCAGTAGATATCCTCTTCCGGTTGCCAGATATCCTCACGTCCACCGGCGAATCCGTACATGGGAAGCCCCATGGATTCGTGGGCCACGTTTCCTGTCAGGATCAGCAGGTCTGCCCAGGATAATTTTTTTCCATACTTCTTTTTGATGGGCCACAGCAGCAACCTCGCCTTGTCAAGGTTGGCGTTGTCTGGCCAGCTGTTCAGGGGTGCAAACCGTTGGTTTCCGGTTCCGCCACCACCACGTCCGTCCGCGATGCGATAGGTCCCGGCTGCGTGCCAGGCCATCCGGATGAAAAAAGGCCCGTAGTGGCCGTAGTCGGCAGGCCACCAGTCCTTTGAATCGGTCATCAGGTCGCGGAGATCTTTCTTAACGGCTTCGAGATCCAGGGACTCGAAGGCTTCCTTGTAATTGAAATTTGGATCCATCGGATCGGCCTTCTCAGAGTGTTGGCGCAGAATGTTTAAGTTCAGGGAGTTGGGCCACCAATCCCGGTTGGTGGTTCCTCCTCCGGCCGCCTGCTTTAACTCTCCGTTGAGAAAGGGACATTTGCTTTCGTCACCGGCAGAGCTGGAGTTGGCATTGTAGGCATTTGAAGAATGTGCTTTATCTTCCATAATTCGAGCTTATTTTTGAAGGTTTCAACAAAATAACGATAATCTAATCTTATATAAATGAATTCTCAATAGGTATTTCCTATAACACTTAGGTAAAACTTATGATCAGGGATGCGCTGGAAAAGCACCTTTGAATTTACAGAAATTTAAGGGATTAGAAAAGGGATTTCCAAGCCAATACCACTCAGCTGAAACTTCCAATAGGTGGGACTGGCAATGATGTATACAATTCTTAAGAGGGGGCCATTTTTTTCTTGAAATTCGGGGATTTAAACCCCTCCTGTAACCTGTTCCCCGGCAAACGCCCCTAAATGGTTTCGGATAGATTCCCTTCCTAGCACATAATTGCGTATTTTGAAAAACATATAATCGATAAAATACATTCTCATGGTGGAAGCACTTTTCAACGACATGTCACTTGGAGTATCCCTGGTCCTCCTGCTGGTTTACCTCCTCGTGCTGGGTTACACGGTCTACAGGATCATCATGAATACACAATCCGCCGCCAAAACCATGGCGTACCTACTGCTAATCATAATTCTTCCCCTGCTGGGCATCGTCATCTATTATTCCTTTGGAATGGATACCAGGCACGGAAAGTCCAACAAGATGCTCGAATCCGAGTATCGCAAAGTATCGAAGGAATTTCAGGAGTTCCTGGGCGATCCTTCGGAAAGCCTGCTGATGGAACACCGGGAGATCCTGGGCGACTTTACCGAACTCTTCCGGTTCCTCAGGCATCTAGGACACGAAAAACTAACCGCCAATTCCTTTCACCTGCTCAACAACGGGGAGGAAAAATTCCCCGAGGTCCTCAAAACCCTGGAGCAGGCCGCTGAATATATCCACATAGAATACTATACCTGGGAAAACGACAAAAGCGGGAATGACCTAAAAGAAGTACTCTTGAAAAAGGCAAAGGAAGGGGTAACCGTCCGTGTAATCTACGATGCCTTTGGCAGCAGGGGGATCAGGAAGAATATCGTGAGGGAGTTGGCCGCGGGAGGCGTACAGATTCATCCCATCATTGAGATCAAATTAAACAGGCTTGCCAACCGGCTCAACCACCGGGACCACCGTAAGATCATCATTGTGGACGGCCACACGGGGTTCGTGGGGGGGATCAATGTTTCGGACCGGTACGACAATTCCATAGATACCGGCCTTTTCTGGCGGGATACGCATATCAAAATGTCCGGGCCCGGAGTCATGAACCTGCAACGCCACTTCCTGGTAAACTGGAATTTTTGCCAGGAGGAAAAACTGGATCTCGATGATTTTAAGGAGCCGGCATTCCCTCCTTCCGACCCATCGGCATTTCGGGGCCTGTCACAAATCCTGGCCGGGGGGCCCATTTACAGCCAGCCAAACATCATGCTTGGCTACACCCGCCTTTTTACCCTGGCCCGGGAAAAACTCTACATCACCAACCCCTATTTTATCCCCAACGAAACCATCCTGGATGCCCTGAAACAAGCTGCACTAAGCGGAGTGGACGTAAGGCTACTCCTGCCTAAGGAATCCGATTCCGCCCTTGTAGGGGCTGCTGCAAGCTTCTATTTTAAGGCCCTGTTGCGGTGCGGGGTAAAGATCTACCTGTATGACAAGGGCTTTGTACACGCCAAAACCGCAGTGGCTGATGGCAGGGTCAGTGTGGTAGGGACGGCCAATATGGATATCCGGAGTTTCGACCTGAACTTCGAGATCATGTCGGTAATCTACGGCGATAAATTCGGGGCTGAAATGGAACGGTTGTTCCTGGAAGACCTCGAGGATTCAGAACATATCACCCTCGATAAGTGGAACGAACAGAGTTCCCTGAAATTCCTTACCTATGCCATCGCCAGACTGGTTTCGTCCCTGTTGTGAAGCAGCAACTCGGTGAGCAGGCATTCAGGATACCAAACAGTAAGCCCAGCCATGCGGAAAATACGCCTTTACATCGCCATGAGCCTGAACGGGAAGATCGCCCGGGCCGATGGAAGCGTGGACTGGCTTGATGCCATCCCGAACCCGGATAAAACGGATTATGGGTACCAGGCCTTCTACAGGGAAATCGATACTACCATCCAGGGCTACAGCACCTACCAACAGCTTCTGAGCTGGGGGATCCCATTCCCCTATCCGGATAAAAAAAACTATGTGCTGACCCGAAAAAAGAATTTGAAAAACACCAAAGATGTGGTGTTTGTCCGGGAAGAACCCCTTTTGTTTCTCCGAGCGCTGAAACAACAGGAAGGCAAAGACATCTGGTTGATCGGGGGAGGCGAAATCAATACACTCCTGCTCAATGCCGGGCTCATCGATGAATTGGAACTGTTTGTAATGCCCATTATTCTGCCCGACGGCATTGGGCTCTTCGGTGGCATCCCGGAAGAAACGGGCCTCAGGCATTTGAAGACCCAATCTTTTGCCTCCGG
>JAWWDW010000328.1:0-3231 GCA_033719735.1 Robiginitalea sp.
CTATATGAGTGATCTGGCCATTAAGGATAACAGTTTCCTGCGCCAATTTGAAGTTCGTGTGGACGGGCAACTGGCGAAAATTGAATACTCTTCTCAGGAGCGCAAGGTATTTCTAACCAAACTAGTCATCCCAGAGGAGATAAAGCAGGAAGGATTCAAAGAAGATTTTATCAAAGCAGTCCTGAATCACATACAGGAACAAAACCTCCGTGTGGTGCCCACAAGCCCTCAAATTGCTGGGTTTCTCAGGAAGAACAGGCAGTATAAAGAGATGCTTCCTGTAGGCATTCGCATCTGATATCCATATACATACAAAGGAAAAACCCGGCCACACAGCCGGGTTTTTTTATGCCAGTTGAATCGCCTCCGCCTCACGGAAGCGCACCAACCCATCCCTGTCGATATCTGAAAGGGTGACCCGGTGCAGGGTATTGACAAGTGCCGGGTCCCAGGGCGCTTTCACCTTCACGTAATTTTCTGTAAAGCCGTGGATATACCCTTTTTTATTCTCACCTTCAAAAAGCACGGTGCGGGTTTGTCCCAATTGACCCTGGTAGAAACTCCTCCGCTTCTTCGCCGAAAGGCTACGCAGCATTTTGCTGCGCCTTTGCCGCTCGGCCAGCGGGACCCGACCCTCCATGGTGGCGGCAGGCGTATTCGGGCGTTCGGAATAGGTAAATACGTGAAGGTAGGAGATATCGAGGCCCAGCAGGTACTCATAGGTTTCCCTGAAGTGTTCCTCGGTTTCCCCGGGAAAGCCTACGATCACGTCCACCCCGATGCAGGCATGGGGCATGGTTTTCCGAATCCGCTCTACCCGCTCGGTGTAGAGGTCTCGCAGGTAGCGGCGACGCATGCGCCGGAGGATGTCATCACTCCCGCTTTGTAGCGGAATGTGAAAATGCGGCACAAAACAGCGGCTCTGGGCCACAAAATCAATGGTTTCATTCCGCAGGAGGTTTGGTTCGATAGAGGAAATCCTGAGCCGTTCAATGCCGGGGACTTCATCCAGGGCGCGGATCAATTCCAGGAAGGTATGCTGGTGCTTCTTGTTTCCAAATTCCCCTTTCCCGTAATCTCCGATGTTTACGCCGGTAAGTACGATTTCCTTAATCCCCTGACGGGAAATTTCCGCTGCGTTGGTGAGGACGTTCTGCAGGGTATCGCTCCTGGAAATACCCCGGGCAAGGGGTATGGTGCAATAGGTGCATTTGTAGTCGCAGCCATCCTGGACTTTCAGAAAGGCCCGGGTACGGTCTCCTATGGCGTACGAACCGACGTAGAAGTCGGCCTGCCCGATCTCACAGGAATGCACCTGTCCGACCGCTTCCTTTTCAAGGTCCTGGAGGTAGGCACTCAGGTTGAATTTCTCCGTGGCCCCCAATACCAGGTCCACTCCGGGAAAGGAAGCGATTTCCTCGGGTTGCAGCTGGGCGTAACAGCCCACCACAGCCACATACCCCTGGGGATTTGCCTGTTGGGCCTTCCGGACGACGGACCTGAATTTTTTGTCTGCATTCTCCGTGACCGAACAGGTATTGATCACATAGAGGTCTGCCGGCTCGGAAAATTCCACCCGCTGGAACCCCTCCTTCTCCAAGTCCCTCGCGATCGTCGAGGTTTCTGAGAAGTTCAGTTTACATCCGAGGGTGTAATAAGCTACTTTGCGCTGCATACCAGGTCAGGTAAAATGAGGCTGCAAAGATACCAAAAAAAAGATACGCGCCCCGTTGTCTGAGGCCCCTGCGGTGCGGATCAGGTCTTTCGGTACTTACTGCTCTGCTCATAAATATGCAGGAGCATGCGCTCATCGGCCTCCGTAAAAGGGACCTCCCGGCGTGCCATGGCCACTTTGGCCGCCTCAAAAGCCTTTTTGGGAAGGTAGGTGCTGAAACCCGATGTCCCGCCCCAACTGAAACTGGGAATGAAATTCCTGGGGAAGCCGGCCGAAAAGATGTTGCAACTCACCCCAACCACCGTTCCGGTATTGAACATGGTATTAATGGCGCATTTGCTGTGGTCCCCCATGATAATTCCGCTGTATTGCAACCCGGTCGGGTCTAACCGCTCGGACTCGTATTTCCACAGGCGTACCCTGGCATAGTTGTTTTTCAGGTTGGAGTTATTCGTATCGGCACCCAGGTTGCACCACTCCCCCAGTACGGCATTCCCCAGGAAGCCATCGTGTCCCTTGTTGGAATACCCGAAGAGGACCGCATTGTTGATCTCCCCCCCTATTTTACAGTGGGGTCCGGTGGAAGTCGGGCCATAGATCTTGGCCCCCATCTTCACCACACTGTGGTCCCCCAGGGCAAAGCCGCCCCGGATCATGCTCCCTTCCATGACGGTGGCTCCCTTGCCGATATAGATTGGGCCTTCAGAGGCATTCAAAATACAATGCTCCACGGTGGCCCCTGCCTCCAGGAAGATCCGCTCCGGATGTACCACCCGGTTGGTCTTCGGGAGCGGGGCAGATTCCCTTCCCTCCGTCAACAGCTTAAAATCGGCCTCAAGGGCCTCCCCGTTCAGGGAAAACAGGTCCCAGGTATGCCGGACTTCCAAGTAGTCCTGCGTATATTCTTTCTTTATGAGCGTCTCGGGGTCCACCTCCCTGCCCGCATCGGAACTTCGATAGGCGAGTATCTGTGTCCCGTCCCAAAGGGCGTGACCCTTATCGAGTCCGGTTATAGCCCCGGCGAGGGCGTCGTCGGCCAGCAAGGACCCTTTTATAAATATGGTATCACTGCCAGAAGCAGGCGGGAATTTTTCCTGAAGGTATGGCTCGGTCAGCCAGCTGACCGGTTGCCCCAGGCGGCGCTCCCATTTTTCCCTCAAGGTCAGGATGCCGGTTCGGACTTCAGCTACGGGCCTTGTATAGGTAAAGGGAAGCAGCGCCTCCCTCCGGTCCCCGTCGAACAAGATGTAGTGCATAGGATCCTTTTCCAACAAATGTAAGAAATGAACCCGGAGGGAAGAGCGCTGGGGCCTGAGAATAAAAAAATGGGCACTTCCCCGGGGGAACTGCCCATTTGATCGTCACCGCAGAAGGCGGATAACGCTTATTTTTTCTGGAACTTCTTGTATTTGTTCTTGAACTTGTCGATTCGCCCAGCGGTATCGATAAGTTTCGCTTTACCTGTGTAGAAAGGGTGAGAAGTGCGTGAAATCTCCATTTTTACCAAAGGATACTCCACACCGTCAATCTCAATCGTTTCCTTGGAAGGTGTTGTC
>JAWWDW010000329.1:0-3230 GCA_033719735.1 Robiginitalea sp.
AAAAGGGACGCCCCACCCCCCTGGCTGCGACCCTTATGCGTGCCCCGATGAGCCGGATGGATATCCTGACCGATGCAGAACTAAAGGAGGTAATCGAAGGTTCCAGCCTGGCTGAGGCCTACAATGAAACCGTAGACCGGGAAAGTGCCTACGAGATCCTCAATGAGAAAATCCAAAAAGCCGGGGCTGCTGCCGAAAAAGAACCCCCTGCTCCCAAAAAGACCCAAACCCGTCGTTCCACGGCCCAGGACCCGCTGGTCAAAGTGCTGACCAGCGCCACCTTTATCCGGGGGGTCATGGGAATCCTTAAAAAAGTGATCCGTTGAACACCGGGTGCTACATTTAGCCTATCTGAATCCTATGAAAAAATACCTCTTGTTATTCGGTGCTGTACTGGCACTGACCCACTGCAAAACGGATCGGCAGGACCCCTTCCTGGTCGGGAAAGAGCGGGTTGGAAAGCTCCTTAAAACCCATCGGGTCTCCCAATTGGACAGCATCTACCAGCTGGATTCCCTGGTCCGGGATACCTCCCGCCTTACCATCGGCAGCAACAGGCAGATTGACATCTATGAACCGGGGGGGAAGCACCTGCTCACCCTGACCCCCTCTTTAGACAGCCTGGAGCGGATCGACAACATCCGCATCTGGGATCCGCGCTTTAAGACGGAGGCCGGGATCGGGCTGGAATCCACCTTCGGGGAAATCGAAAAGGCTTACGAAATACGGAAGGTAGTGAGCTCCCTGAACAACATCCTGGTCCTGGTGAAAGAACACCCGGTGTATTTTACCATTTCAAGGGAGGAACTTCCCGCTGCCCTGCGCTATACCAACACACCCATAGAAGCCGTCCAGATCCCAGACCAGGCAACCATCAAATACATGATGGTCGGCTGGGAGTAGGGCATTTCCCTGAAGATTTTCCTTTTTGGTAACACGGGGATTGCGGGAGTTTTATACCTTTCTGACGCAGGCCTTTGGAGGTCCCTGGCCTGAGACTTTTTGGACAGTACCCCATGACAACTGAAGCCCTCATCGCCGAACTAAAGGAGATTTACCAGGAGATCCTGGACCTGGAACCCCTTGCAGAGAAAATTTCCGGGACGGTCCATCCAGATTTTGGGCCCAGCGCCAGAAACCTGATCCGCTACCTCGCCCTTAGGAATCACGACCTCCGCGAGCTCCACGACCCCCTTTCCGACCTTGGGCTTTCCTCCCTGCGCTCGGCAGAGGGATACGTTTTGACCAATTTGTACCGGGTATTGGAACTATTGCATTTACTGGTAGGACAACCCTGGCCTGAGCGCAAGGCCCCTACCATCATCGGGTTCAAGCACAGCAAATCGCTTATCCGAAAGCACAGCAACCTCCTTTTCAACCGCCCGCCGGATTTCAACACCCACGAGATCATGGTGACCATGCCGGACAAAGCCGCCCAGGACGTGGACCTGATTGTGGAAATGGCAAAACGGGGGATGACCATCGCACGGATCAACCTGTCCCATGGGGATGAGCCGCTTTGGCTGGGCATGGTAGAAAACATCCGGGAGGCCGCCCGAAGGTCAGGGAAAGACCTGAGGATCTACATGGACCTGGCAGGTCCAAAGATCCGGATCAAGTATCCCGCCCCTGAAGGAAAGGAAGAAAAAAAAGTAAAGGCCCTGCCCATGCGGGAGGGGCGTTGCCTGCAATTGGAAAAACATCCCGTGGCCTTTGATCGCTTCCGCGAAGCCGTGAAAAGTCCGGACATCAGCACGCCAATCCCGGTACAGATAAGCATTCCGGAAATTATTGATGCCCTTAAGGTGGGAGACAGCGTTTTCTTTGATGATGGGGTCATCAAAGCCGAAGTAACGCAAACGAAGGGGGAAACAGCCGTGGTAAAGGTTACCAGGACCTTTAAATCCAAATTAAAGGCCGACAAGGGCATGAACCTGCCCCAACTGGCCATGGAACTGCCGTCCCTGACCCAGAAAGACCGGGATACGCTTCCCTTTATCGCCCAGCACGCCGACCTGCTGGGATATTCCTTCGTACAGCGAAAATCGGACGTCATCCGCCTTTATGAACGGTTGGAGGAATTGGGGGATCAAAAACCCGGGGTTATTTTTAAGATTGAGAACCAGAAGGCTTTCAACCGCCTCTCCCACATTATCCTGGAAGGGATGAAACACAATCGGATAGGGGTGATGATCGCCCGGGGCGACCTGGCTGTGGAAATCGGTTTTGACCGGATCTCGGAGGTGCAAAACGAAATCCTCTTGTTGTGTGAGGCAGCCCATGTCCCTGTGATCTGGGCCACACAGGTCCTGGACAACCTGGCCAAAAAAGGGATTGCCACCCGGGCAGAGATCAGTGATGCCGCCCTCTCGGTGCGTTCCGAATGCGTCATGCTGAACAAGGGGCCCTATATCCTGGAGGCCATTTCGGAACTCAGGACCATCCTGAACCGGATGGAATCCCATTCTTCCAAGAACAAGAATGCCCTGAGGCCCTTGCGAATCGCCCGTAAAAACCTGAAGCGCATCAAATCGCTCTGGCAGCCGGCAGATACCTTGTAAGTTGCAGGATCCCGGAACCGGAAATGGCCCGCAAATAGTATCTTCGCGCCAGAAATCAGAAACCGCATGACCCGACTGAGCGTCTATCTCAAAACCCTGTTGGCCAAAACCTATGGCAAATGGTTCAACCTGGTAGCCATTTTCAGTCCGGACAGGGCGGCCAGGCTCGCCATGAAAACCTTTGCCAAGGTGCGAAAAGGGCGGGTCAAACCCGAACAGCAGCCGTTTCTGGACGAGGCCAGGCACAGCGTGGAAATGGTGGATGGGGAGCAGATCCAAACCTACCAGTGGAGCGGTAGCGGCCCCCGGGTCCTGCTGATACACGGGTGGGAGAGCAATACCTTCCGGTGGCGCAAACTCATCCGCATCCTGCGGGAAGAAGGGTTTCACGTGATTGCCTTTGATGCCCCGGCCCACGGGTACTCCACCGGAAAGATCCTGCACGTCCCCCTTTACAGCGAATGTGTGGAACATATGGTGCAGGCCTTCGACCCAAAATACATCATCGGGCATTCCGTTGGGGGGATGACGGCCCTCTACGATGCGACCTACGCGTCCGTGGGGGCCACGCTGGCCTACGCCAAGCGGCTCACCGACCAGGACTTCGACGTCAACGCGGCCGTCTACATCGTCACCGACGGGATGGACAACCGGTCGGCCACCACACCG
>JAWWDW010000330.1:0-3226 GCA_033719735.1 Robiginitalea sp.
CCGAAGATGGGCTGTCCGGTAACCCCTGAGAACAGGTCCAGCAGGATCAGGCCAGGGATGAAATATTTCGCCTTGATGGGAATGGGCAAAAATATTAAAAATAGCTCGCTGTTGGGAAAGAGCATGCCAAAGGCCACCAGAATCCCATAAATAGCTCCGGAAGCTCCTACGGCAGGGGTCATAAAGGAATCCATCATGGACTGGACCACTTGCCTGGGTGCCACTTCCATCCAGGCAGGGCTGTATTTCCCCTGGATGAGGGCATCTATCACCTCCCCCTCGGGAATTCCCACGGCCGCCAGGGCATCCAACCCCTGTGAAACCTGATAGTAATTCCATCCCGTATGGATCAGGGCGGCGCCCAAACCAGCCGAAAAATAGAAAAACAGGAATTTCCTGGTGCCCCACATCCGTTCCAGGGGGGAGCCGAAAGCCCAGAGGGCGTACATATTGAACAGGATGTGGGCAATGCCCCCGTGCATGAACATGTGGGAGACTACCTGCCAGATCCCAAAATTCTGGTTTTGGGGATACCACAGTGCCAACCATCCAAATAACTGCTCCCCCAGGAGGAACGTAGCTACAACCAGCAGTACATTGATGATCAGCAAATGCTTGATGCCTTCGGTAATTCTTCCCATTTAGTGTAATTTATTTTCGAGTTCCGCCACCGACAGGGTGGTGTGAATTTTTTTGTTAAACGGACTTCTTTCGGACTCCTTACAGGCAAAGAGGTCATTTATCAGGGCCTGGCGCGAAACCGGGTCTAGGGGCGTCCCCGGTGGGATCGCCAGGGAACGTGCCAGGAGCCGGGCCATTCGGTCCGCTTCGGAATACTCCGTTTGCGAATCCTGATACTGCCACTGGGCTATCAGGCCATCGAGTACGCTCCCTACCTCGGATTCGGGGATCAGGGCCGGCAGGGCTGTGATCTCCAGTCCGGATTCTTTCAGGCTGTCAAAACGGAATCCCATGGCCAACAGGGATTCCCGCATCTCTTCGACCACCTGCAATTCCCCGGGGCTTAACCCGCAATTCACAGGGAACAGGAGGGTTTGGGAAGCGGGTTCCGCCTGGGAGAGGTTCTGCAGGAATTGCTCATAAAGCACGCGCTGGTGGGCCCGGTGCTGGTCGATTAACAACAAGCCGGATTTCACCCGCGTCAGGATAAACCTTTGGTCCACCTGGAGCGTGAGGACCTCTTTCATGCCTTCGAGGCTTTCGGGCTCAAAGAGCGATCCGGGCCGGACCTCGGACTCCACCACCCACTGCGCTTGCTCACCTACTTCCCCCACGGGATCTGCAAGCCCCTCGTACAGGGCCTCCCATCCTCCGGGTATGGACTTATTTTGAGATCTGCCAGGCCGGGGGGAGGCGGATTCGGAGAACGGATTGAAATTCCGGTCTACAGTGACCTGGGGCATTTCAGCCCCCCGGTCCTTGTACGCATAGGGGGTTTCCAGGTTCTGGTCCTGATCAAAATCAAGGACGGGCCGTACATTGAATTGCCCCAGGCTGTGTTTGATCGCAGACCTGAGAATGGCATACAGGCTTTGCTCATCCTCGAATTTGATCTCCGTCTTGGTCGGGTGGATGTTGATATCTATCGAGTCCTCGGGCACCTGCATGAAAATAAAATAACCCGGTACCGTATCCGGTTTTAACAACCCCTCGTAGGCGCTGATGACCGCATGGTGCAGGTAGGAACTTTTGATAAACCGGTTGTTGACGAAAAAGAACTGCTCCCCCCTGCTTTTTTTTGCAAATTCCGGTTTGCAGATAAACCCTCCCAACTGCACCACCTGAGTTTCCTCTTCCACAGGAACCAGCCTGCCGTTCATCCGGTTGCCGAACAGGTGGACAATGCGTTTCCGAAGGTTGGAGGCAGGAAGCTGGAAAAGCTCCGAATCGTCGTGGTAGAGGCTAAAGGAAAGTTCCGGGTGTGCCAGGGCAACCCGTTGGAACTCCTCCAGCACATGCCGGTATTCCACCCTGGCCGACTTAAGGAAATTCCGCCGCGCCGGGATGTTGAAAAACAAATTCTTAACGCTTATGGAAGTCCCCTGCGGGGCAACGGCCTCCTCCAGGGGTTCATGCGTACCCCCGGCTACCTTCAGCCGGATCCCCAGGGAATCGGCATCCCTGCGGGTCAGGACCTCCATATGGGCAATGGCTGCTATGGAAGCCAGGGCTTCCCCCCGGAACCCTTTGGTGCGGATATGAAACAGGTCTTCTGCCTTCCGTATTTTGGAGGTCGCATGCCGCTGTATGCACATGGCTGCATCCGCCGGGCTCATCCCCCATCCATCGTCCACGACCTGAATGAGCGTCTTCCCCCCTTCCTTGACGATGAGCTGTATCTTCCCGGCCCCTGCATCGATGGCATTTTCCAGGAGTTCTTTCACTACCGAAGCAGGGCGCTGTACGACTTCCCCAGCGGCTATCTGATTCGCAACATGTTCCGGTAAGAGTTGTATTCGGTCTGCCATCAGCCCGGGAAAAATATAGAAAGGTCAAAATCCAGTATGTACAGGACGATCAGGATCAGGATTACCAGGATGATCACAAACCGGAGCCGCTGGTGCCGGTCGCCCTGCCGCTTTAAATCCGACATGGCACTCCGGAAACGGGTTTTCAACCCACCGGGGTGGTCCACCGTGGTCCGGTACCGGTCCAGTTTGTGCTCAATCTTGAAGGGGTTCCCTTCTCCCTTATCATCAAAATACCGGGGTTTGTAACCGTATTTTTTGTTCTTGCGTAGCTTTGAAAATCGTCCCATACCGCGTTTCTCAAAAGTACTTAAAAACAAAAACAGTGCCGAAGAAGGGCTCCCAAAAATTGTTAACACGAAGCGGGATCCAATGAAATCGGGAACAATGCCGCAGGGGCTTACAGGGCTGCCATTTTCAAAGCAGCAATGGCCGCTTCGGTCCCCTTGTTCCCATGACGCCCCCCACTTCGGTCCCGCGCCTGCTCCATGGTATCATCGGTAAGCACGCAGAAGATGACAGGGACCTCTTCCTGGAGGTTCAAATTCCCTATCCCGTGGGCGGTGGCACTGCAGACGTAATCGAAATGCGCGGTTTCCCCCCGTACAACGCTGCCGATGGCGATGACGGCATCCGGGCGTTCGGACCGGATGATTTTCCGACACCCGAAGGGCAGCTCAAAGCTCCCGGGCACATCCCGGCGCAGGATGTTCTGGGGTGCAACCCCGCAATCCAGG
>JAWWDW010000331.1:0-3226 GCA_033719735.1 Robiginitalea sp.
AGCTCATCCTTTTTCTTTTTGAGTTCGTCGTACTTGGCAATATCCTCCCGGGAGGTTCCAAGTGCGTTCATCTCATCAATCAGGGAGTTGCCTTCATTTACATAGGTGGTAGAGAGGTTTAACTGGGCATTTACATACCCTGGGTTGATTTCAATAGCCCTTCTGTAAGCAGTACGGGCAGCTTCGATGTTGCCCTGTTCCATATTGATCACCCCAATGTTGTAATGGAGGTCCGCATTGTCCGGGGCCATTTCTGCTGCCTCGGCCATTAAGGCCTTGAATTTCTCCTTGTCGCCCATCTGGTAGTACAGGTTGGCCTCGTTGAGTACCAAATTCACATCGTCGGGGTTGTTTGCCCGGGCATCGCTGTAGGCGGCGAGGGCTTCCTCATTTTTGCCCAGCTGGGTATAGATCAGTGCGATATTCCTGACGATTTCCGCCTTTTTGGATTCGGTTTTCTCATCTACCGGGTTTGAATAGGTACCCGATTGCACCATCAGGTCCCGCTGCTGTTTGGGTCCCAGGTTCTCCACCTCGCCGGTCTCTACATTGGTCGCCTTGTAGACAACCTCGCTCCCGTCATAATCCAGTTCCTTCAATTCATTGTAGTACCCCAGGGCCATTTCATAGTCCCCGCTGTTGACGGCGCTGCTGGCTGCATAGTAGAGGTATACCGTGTCCCTCGGGCTCAGCTGATACCCCATGTATAATTTTTCGGCCGCCTCCGCGAATTTTTTGTTCTTGTTGTCATCCACGGCCGCATTTACGAGGTCGTTGGCGATGGAGGACATCTGTGTACGGGCCTCCTCAGTATATTTCGGCTTACCGCTGGCCTCCTCGGTACTGAGCACCTTCTTGTAGGCTTCGACAGCCGGTTCAAATGCGGTGATATCCCCTTTGCGGGCAATGTCGGCATAGATCTGTCCGCGCACGAAATAGTACTGGGCCATCATTTTTTCATCCATTGCGGAAACCATTCCGGCAGCCGCATCGATATTTGCCTTGGCCTCTGCGGTTTCCCCTTTCTTGAAGGCCTTTTCCGCATCGCGTATTTCATTTTTTTGTGAAAATCCGGCCAGGCCGATAAGCAGGGCCGCGAAAAGTAGCATTTTGGTTTTCATGTAACTGTGTTTATTCGAATTAGTGTTTATCCTATTTACGAGTCTGAAGACGGGTTCGGATTATCTTCATCAAGAGATGTGCCATCCTCGGTTTTGACCTCCATATTCAGGATATCCGTCTCATCCAGGTCATCTTCATCCTTCATCACCTTGGCAACCGCAGCAATGGAGTCGTTATCCCTCAGGTTGATCAGTCGAACCCCCTGGGTCGCCCTTCCCATGGTCCGAAGGTCCTCCACGCTCATGCGGATGGCAATGCCCGATTTGTTGATGATCATCAGGTCATCCGAATCCGAAACATTCTTGATGGCGACCAGGCCCCCTGTTTTATCCGTTATGGATATGGTCTTGACGCCTTTTCCTCCTCGGTTGGTGAGGCGGTAGTCCTCAATGGGCGAGCGCTTGCCATACCCGTTTTCGGAGACTACCAGGATGTCCTCATCGAAATTGTGTACGGAAACCATGCCGATAACCTCGTCGGAATCATCTGCCAGGGTAATGCCGCGCACTCCGGAGGCGGTCCGGCCCATAGGCCTGGTTTTGCTCTCCTCAAAGCGGATGGCTTTGCCGGACTTCAGGCCGAGGAAGATCTGGCTGGAACCGGTAGTGAGTTTGGCTTCCAACAACTCGTCTCCCTCCCGGACGTTGATCGCGATAATCCCGTTCTGGCGCGGACGCGAGTATTGCTCCAAAGGGGTTTTCTTAACCACGCCCTTTTTGGTGGCCATAATGACGTAATGGCTGTTGACGTACTCCTCATCCTTCAGGTCCCGGGTACAGATAAAGGCCTTTACCTTGTCGTCCTGTTCGATGTTGATCAGGTTTTGTATGGCCCTGCCCTTGGAGGTTCGGCTGCCCTCCGGGATCTCAAAGACCCGCAGCCAGTAACATTGCCCCTTCTGGGTGAAGAAGAGCATGTACTGGTGGTTGGTACCCACAAAAAGGTGCTCCAGGAAATCTTCATTCCTGGTGGCAGAGGCCTTCTGCCCCACCCCGCCCCTGTGCTGGGTCTTGTAATTGGCCAGGGGGGTCCGCTTGATGTATCCCGCATGGGAAATGGTGATGACCACCTGCTCGTCCGGGATCATATCCTCGATGCTCAGGTCTCCCCCCACATAGTTGATTTCGGAGCGGCGCTCATCCCCGTATTTCTCCTTGACCTCCAGAAGCTCCTCCTTGATGATCTCCATCCGGCGCTCCTCCCGGGCCAGAATATCCTTTAAGTCTTCGATGGTGGCTTTCACCTCTTCGTATTCGGACCTCAGTTTGTCCTGCTCCAGTCCGGTGAGCTGCCTCAGGCGCATTTCCACGATGGCGCGGGCCTGCAGTTCGGTGAGTTTGAAGCGCTCGATCAGGTTGGCCCTGGCCTCTTCGGCATTGGCAGACCCCCGGATGATCTCGATGACCTCGTCGATATTGTCCGAGGCGATGATGAGTCCTTCCAGGATGTGGGCCCGTTCCTCGGCCTTCCTGAGTTCGTATTTGGACCTGCGGACCACCACATCGTGCCGGTGGTTGACAAAATGGGTGATCAGGTCTTTCAGGTTCAGCAGCTGCGGCCTTCCCTCCACCAGGGCGATGTTGTTGACACTGAAGGAGGATTGAAGGGCAGAGTATTTGTACAGGGTGTTTAGGACAATGTTCGGGATGGCATCCCGCTTGAGCACATACACGATGCGCATTCCCTTCCGGTTGGACTCGTCCCGGATGTCGGAAATCCCTTCCACTTTCTTATCGTTGATCAGGTCCACGGTCTTCTTGATCATGTCGGCCTTGTTGACCTGGTAGGGAATTTCGGTCACCACGATGCATTCCTTGCCCTGTACCTCCTCAAAATGGGCCCGGGCCCGCATCACCACGCGCCCCCTTCCGGTGTGGAAGGCTTCCCGGACCCCGTCGTATCCGTAAATGATACCTCCGGTGGGGAAATCAGGGGCCTTGACATACTCGATCAGTTCGTCGATTTCGATATCCCGGTTATCTATAAAGGCGATGGTGCCATCCACCACCTCGGAGAGGTTGTGGGGCGGCATATTGGTGGCCATTCCCACCGCGATCCCGGAGGCGCCGTTCACCAGCAGGTTCGGGATCCGGGTTGGCAGTAC
>JAWWDW010000332.1:0-3218 GCA_033719735.1 Robiginitalea sp.
ACCCCCTCGCCTTTAAGTACTATGAGGCAGACCGAATTGTAGCCGGAAAACCCATGCGGGAGCACTTCAAATTTGCCGTGGCGTACTGGCACAGCTTCTGCGGGACCGGGGCAGACCCTTTTGGCCCGGGCACCCTGCAGCACCCCTGGGATGCCCCTGCAGACCCCCTGGAGGCGGCCCGTCTGAAGGCAGACGCTGCTTTTGAATTCATCACCAAACTCGGGTTTGATTACTTCTGTTTTCACGACTTCGACCTGGTCCGGGAAGCTCCTACCTTGAAGGAATCGGAGGAGCGGCTGGGCCAAATCGTCCCCTATGTCAAAGAAAAAATGGAGGCCTCCGGGGTAAAGCTGTTGTGGGGGACCGCAAATTGTTTCAGCCACCCGAGGTACATGAACGGGGCTGCCACCAACCCCGACTTCAGGGTGCTGGCCCGGGCTGGCGCCCAGGTAAAAGGAGCCCTGGATGCCACCATTGCCCTGGGTGGTGAAAACTATGTCTTCTGGGGCGGACGGGAAGGGTATATGTCCCTGCTCAATACCGATGTTAAGCGGGAGCTGGACCATCTCGGGCGTTTTCTTGCCCTGGCGCGGGATTATGCGCGGGAAAGGGGTTTTACGGGTACCTTTTTTATCGAACCCAAACCGATGGAACCCATGAAACACCAGTATGATTACGATGCAGCTACGGTTATCGGCTTCCTACATCAATACGGGTTACAGGACGACTTCAAACTCAACCTCGAGGTAAACCACGCCACCCTGGCCGGCCACAGCATGCAACACGAGATGGAGGTTGCGGCCGCCCATGGCATGCTCGGCAGTATTGATGCCAACCGGGGGGATTACCAGAACGGTTGGGACACGGATCAGTTCCCCAACAACCTGAACGAGGTAACACACATGATGCTTACCTTCCTGGAGGCAGGCGGGTTAAAAGGGGGTGGTATAAATTTCGATGCAAAACTCAGGAGGAATTCCACGGATACGGAAGACCTCTTTTTGGCCCACATCGGGGGTGCGGACACCTTTGCCAGGGCCCTGCTGATCGCAGACCGGATCCTAGGGGAATCGCCTTTCCAGGAATTTCGAAGGGAGCGCTACGCCTCCTTTGATTCCGGAAAGGGGGCGGAATACGAAGCCGGAAAGCTCACCCTTGCAGATCTGCATAAGATTGCCCTTCAGCAAGGGGAACTCCCCCTGATCAGCGGAAAACAGGAATACCTTGAAAACCTGATCAACAGGTATATCTGAACCTGTTTTATTAGGGCTAAGGGGTTCAGATCCAGCCGTGTAGAAGCCCCTTAAAGCCTGCCGGATTCCAGGGATGGCTTCCAAACATTTTCCGAAATAATGGATTCAATTAGGAGGAATCTTTTATTTTAGCTTTATCCGACTAAATTAACCAACTAAGTACCACCACACTAATGACATCGACTTTTGGGTTTTGGGATTACTTCATCTTTATCGCCTACGCCCTCCTTATCCTGAGCGTTGGGCTGTATGTTTCAAGGGATAAAAAAGGACACGAGAAAAACGCAGAGGATTATTTCCTGGCCGGTAAATCATTGCCCTGGTGGGCCATCGGGGCCTCCCTTATTGCCGCAAACATTTCAGCGGAACAGTTTATCGGGATGTCGGGGTCTGGTTTTGCCGTCGGACTGGCCATCGCCTCTTACGAATGGATGGCTGCGGTGACCCTCCTTATCGTAGGTAAGTTCTTCCTGCCCATCTTTATCAACAAAGGCCTTTATACGATCCCGGAATTTGTGGAGCAACGGTATTCAACGACCCTGAAGACCATTCTGGCCGTTTTCTGGATTGCGCTTTACGTGTTTGTAAACCTGGCCTCAGTACTGTATCTGGGGGCCCTGGCCCTTGAGACCATCATGGGGATCCCGATGGTTTACGGTGTCATTGGACTCTCCCTGTTTGCAGCGGCCTATTCCCTCTACGGCGGCCTCTCCGCTGTGGCATGGACGGATGTGATCCAGGTGATTTTTCTGGTCCTCGGCGGACTTGTAACCACATATCTGGCCCTGAATGCCGTATCGGATGGCAATGGGGTCCTGGCCGGTCTTAAAACGGTTTACGAGGCCGTACCGGAAAAATTTGCCATGATCCTCGACAAATCCAACCCGGAATACAAGAACCTGCCCGGCCTGGGGGTTCTCGTCGGCGGGTTGTGGGTGGCCAACCTGTATTACTGGGGGTTCAACCAATATATCATCCAGAGGACCCTGGCGGCAAAATCGCTGCGGGAATCCCAGAAAGGGATCATCCTGGCGGCCTTCCTCAAGATCATCATCCCGATGATCGTGGTCATCCCGGGTATTGCTGCCTACGTCATGGTAAATGATCCCGAAACCATGACCCGGCTGGGGGACCTTGCCATGAACAATATCCCCTCCCTGGAGCAGGCCGACAAGGCCTATCCGTGGTTACTGCAGTTCCTCCCGGTAGGGCTTAAAGGGGTTGCCTTTGCAGCGCTTGCCGCGGCGATTGTCTCCTCCCTGGCCTCCATGCTGAACTCTACCTCGACCATTTTTACCATGGATATCTACAGGCAGTATATCAACAAGGACGCATCTTCCAAGCAAACCGTCAAAGTGGGAAGGCTTACCGCCGCCGCTGCCCTGGTGGTTTCCTGTGTCATGGCACCCCTCCTGGGCGGGATTGACCAGGCATTCCAATTTATTCAGGAGTATACAGGCCTGGTAAGTCCCGGTATTTTAGCCGTATTTATTCTGGGATTATTCTGGAAGAAAACAACCAATAAGGGGGCTATTACAGGTGCTTTGGTATCTATTCCCATAGCCCTGTATTTTAAGATAGCACCTAATGGCTGGTCAGACAGTCCTGTATTCCCAAATGTACCCTTCCTGGACCAGATGGGTTATACCTGCTTGCTGTCTGCTTTGGCAATTGTACTAGTGAGTTTAATTCAAAACAAGGGAGCCGAAGATTCCAAGGGGATTTCCATTTCTGAAAAGACCTTTGCGACCAGTCCAAAATTCAATATAGGTGCATTCGCCGTTATGATCATCATTTCTGCTATTTATGCCCTTTTCTGGAACTAAGTGCCCGCTGCAACAATTGAAGCCTGATCATATTCCGCCGATGTACGTTAAATATCTCCTATAACCCCTAAATTGCCTATTTCTAAATAGGATAGGATGACTGTATGTCTTAATTTTGAGTTTCGCTTTTTGACCTAAG
>JAWWDW010000333.1:0-3204 GCA_033719735.1 Robiginitalea sp.
AGTTCCCGGTCCTGTCCGCCATACTGCATGCGTTCATCAAAACCGTTGACATTCAGGATATCCTTTTTCCAGCCGGAACTGTTGTGCCCGTTCCAACTGGCATTGGTGGGGGTGAAGGTATTGAGGAAGCGGGCCAAAATGCCGCGTGCCCGGAGCTTATTGTTTTTGAACGTCTTGGGGATCCCCTTGTCTTTTAGCCACTGGAGGTCAAAACAACGTTGGTTTTCGATGTCTTCCCGCGTAATCATCAGGGAGATGTTCATCGGTAGCATGTAATAGCCTCCCGAAATAAAATAGCCTTCCTCCTTGTTGATATAGTGTACCTGAACAAAATCTTCCCTCGGGATGCAATCCCCGTCGGTCATGATGATATAATCCGCCTTGCAGGCCACTATCGCTTTGTTGAGGATCCGGGATTTCTGAAAGCCGTCGTCTTCCTGCCAGACATGCTGGATGGGATAGAATACCTCAGACCGCATCCGCTCGATCAGCTGACGGGTTTTCGGGCCGGAACCGTCATCGGCAATAACTACTTCAAAATCGCGATAGGTCTGGCAGTTGAAACCCCACAAGACTTTTTCAAGCCATGCCTCTGAATTGTAGGTGCTTATGATGACCGAAATCCTGGGTTGTTCGGAATCTTTTTTCACGGCTACAAAAATATAAAAGTCTTCTTACTTATCTTTGACCCCTCTCTCAAAAGTACTGCTTTGAAGCGCTTGCTGCTTGGTCTGATCAAAAAATTAAAGTTCCTCCCCCCTCCTTTTTATGTCAAGGTCTATTACGAGTATTATACCGGGAAGAAACTCGACCTTGAAAACCCCAGGGAGTTCAACGAGAAGATCCAGTGGCTGAAGGTGTACTATAAGGACCCCCGCCTGACCCGGCTGGTGGACAAATATGCGGTACGGAGCTATGTAAAAGAAAAGGTAGGAGCAAAATACCTCAATGAGCTGCTGGGGGTCTACGAACATCCCAAAGAGGTGGACTTTTCATCCCTCCCGGACAAATTTGTCATCAAGGGGGTGCACGGGTGCAACTGGAACCTCATCGTAGAGGACAAAAGCCAGCTGTCGGCCTGGAAAGCGCGCCTTAAATTTCGCAAGTGGCTGTCCAGGAACTACTATTACAGGGGCGGGCTGGAATGGGCCTATAAAAATGTGAAGCCCAGGCTGGTAGCCGAGCGCTTCCTGGAAGAAATAGGGAGGAAATCCATCAATGACTACAAATTCTTTTGTTTTAACGGGGAGCCCCGCTTTATACAGGTAGACCTGGAACGCAAACAAGCGCATTCCAGGCGCTATATGGGCCTGGATTGGAACCCTTTGCCTTTCAGGGATACGGATTACCCCCCTTTTAAGGAGATTTTGGAGAAACCCGAAAACTTTGAAGAAATGCTCCAGGTAGTTCGCAAGCTTGCCGACGACTTCCCATTCGTTCGGGTGGACCTCTACAATTTGAGCGGGCGTATTGTTTTCGGGGAAATGACGTTTTATCCGGCAGACGGCAGGCTGGAATTTGTCCCGGATTCCTACAACCAGGTCATAGGCGACTACCTGAAACTACCAGCACCCGTTGACCAGGGATCACTTTGAAGGATACGGCGCGTCGCGGCCGATGCCCATTGGGTAAATGAAATAAGGGTGTGGGTTTATCTTCAGGGGGACGGCCCCCACCCCCCGCTTTCCAAATTAATTCAATTCCCTGCCAATTCAAATCAGCATCGCAAAACGGCCTTACGATTTTAACAGCTTGGCAGGATATGGTACCTTTGCATTCCTGCCACGGGAAGGATTTGACGGTATGGAAAAATCGACCTTTACAGAAGCCCTCACAGACCCCATTTTCAAGGAAATCGGGAAAGCCGCCGGCGCGCTCTCTCTGGATTGCTATGTCATCGGGGGGTACGTGCGGGATTTCTTCCTGGAGCGAAAGCAGCGGAAGGACATCGACATCGTGGCCGTGGGAAGCGGGATTACCCTGGCCCGGGAAGTAGCCTCCCGCCTTCCGGACAATCCGAAGGTCCATGTCTTCAAGAACTTCGGCACGGCCATGGTCCGGCAGGGAGACCTGCAACTGGAATTTGTAGGGGCCCGGAAGGAAAGTTACCGAAGGGACAGCCGCAAACCGATCGTGGAAAACGGGACCCTGGCCGATGACCAGAACCGGAGGGACTTTACCATCAATGCCCTGGCCCTCTCCCTGAACCCGGAAGATTTTGGAAGGCTGCTCGATCCGTTTGGCGGGATGGAAGACCTTGAAAACGGGATCATCCGGACCCCCCTGGAACCCGGGACTACCTATTCGGATGACCCACTACGCATGATCCGCGCCATACGGTTCGCCGCCCAGCTCGGATTCGAAATTGACCCGGAATCCCTGAAAGCCATCAGGGAGTACCGGGACCGCATCCGCATTGTCTCCCGGGAACGGATTGTGGATGAACTCCACAAGATCATGGCCACGGACAAACCTTCCATTGGGCTTTCCCTGTTATATAAAACGGGCCTGCTGGAATATATCCTCCCGGAACTGACGGCCCTTCAGGGCATCGAGGAAATCGAGGGACAACGTCATAAAGACAATTTCTGGCACACCCTGGAAGTGGTGGACAATATTTCCCGCAATACAGATGACCTCTGGCTTCGGTGGGCTGCCCTGTTGCACGATATTGGGAAAGCCCCGACCAAACGCTTTGACAAAAAGATCGGATGGACCTTCCACGGGCATGAATTTGTGGGCTCCAAAATGGTCTACCGCCTGTTTAAGCGCCTCAGGATGCCCCTGAACGAACACATGAAATACGTTCAGAAACTGGTACGCATGAGCTCGAGGCCCATCGCTCTGTCCGGGGATGACGTCACGGACTCTGCCGTTCGCCGGCTCGTGTTTGATGCCGGGGATGACGTGGAGGACCTCATGATCCTTTGCGAGGCGGATATCACGACCAAAAACCCGAGGAAGCAGCGTCGGTACCTCAGGAATTTCCGGCTGGTACGCAGGAAAATCCAGGAGGTGGAAGAACGGGACCGCATCCGGAATTTCCAGCCACCGGTAAGTGGGGAAGAAATCATGCGCACCAGTTTCTGAACGTATTTCATGTGTTCGTTCAGGGGCATTCTGAGGCGCTTAAACAGGCGGTAGACCATTTTGGAGCCCACGAATTCATGCCCGTGGAAGGTCCATCCGATTTTTTTGTCGAAG
>JAWWDW010000334.1:0-3201 GCA_033719735.1 Robiginitalea sp.
CACCACACGGGTGTAGGCCCCTTCAGGTATGCCCGCGGTGATATTCTCCCAGGTCCTGCCATCATTGGTGCTCTTGTAAAGGGCCGGGGTGAAGTCGTTGAACTTGTAACGGGTGGTGGCGATATAGACCGTCACAGGGTCGTGAGGGGATACCTCAATGGCATTCACCAGGGTCTCCGGCAGGCCTTTTGGGGTGATGTTTTCCCAATTGGCACCGTTGTCCCGGGTGATGTGTACCAGGCCGTCATCACTCCCTGTGTAGAACACCCCGGGCTGATGGGGGGACTCGGCAACATAGCTGATGGTACCGTAATTCTCCGCCCCCACTGCTTCATTGGTGTAGGGACCTCCGCCATTGCCCTGTTTGTCGTCCTGGTTGCGCGTCAGGTCCGGGGAGACGACTTCCCAGGTGTTTCCCTCATCCCGCGTCCTTAAAAGGTACTGGGCGGCGTGGTAATAGGTATTGGGTTCATGCATGGACTTGATAATGGGGGCATTCCAGTTGAAGAGGTACTTCATCTCCCGCGCCGGGAGGCCCAGGTACAGGTTCGGTTCAATCATGACCTGGGTCCCGGTTTGCGCTTTGACGTCCAGCAATTCCACGGTACCCAGGTAACTCCCACCCATGACCCTGACCGGGTTGTCGGGATCAAAGGCCAAAAACGCACTCTCGCCCCCGGCTGAAGCTTCCCAGTGCTCCCGGCCAATTCCTGAGGTCCCCATCCCAAGACTCGCAATCTTCACAGAGGTGTTGTCCTGCTGGCCCCCGTAGAGGTTATAGGGAAAGAGGTTGTCCACGGCCACCCGGTAGAATTGGGCAGTGGGCATATTGTCCTGACGAGACCAGGTCTCACCCCCGTCAAAGGTGATCTCCGCGCCCCCGTCATCCGAAATCACCATGTTCCTGGAATTTTGCGGATTGATCCAGAGGTCGTGGTAATCCCCGTGATGGGTGTCTATTTCCTCCCAGGTCTTCCCCCCGTCTATGGAGCGGTAGGCCGAGGCGCTGAGCACGTAGACCGTATGCTCCTGGTTTGGGTCCGGCGCTACTTCAATGTAGTACCAGGCCCGCTGGATCAGCCTGTGGTCGCCGCTGACCCGCGACCAGGATCCCCCGGCATCCTCAGAGACGAAAAGCCCCCCTTTTTCTTGCCGGCTATCGCTTTCCACCACGGCGTAAACCCGATTGGGGTTTGCCCTGGAAACGGCCACGGCCATCTTTCCCTTCTCCTCGGGAAGGCCCTGGTGTATCTTAAACCAGGTCTCCCCCCCGTCGGTAGATTTATACATCCCGCTGCCAGGACCCCCACTGATAACCTTCCAGGGTTTCCGGATGTGTTCCCACATGGCCGCATACAGGACCTGGGGGTTGTGGACATCGATGGAAAGGTCGCTGCACCCTGTCAGGTCGTTCACAAAGAGTACCTGTTTCCAGGTAACCCCCCCATCGGTGGATTTATAGATCCCCCGTTCCTGAGTCGGTCCGTGCAGGGCCCCCTGGGCAGCCACCCAGACCAGGTCCGGGTTCTCCGGATGCACCACAATACGCGAAATGTGCCGGGTTTTTTCCAATCCCATGGGCTGCCAGGTCTTTCCAGCATCTGTGGATTTATATACCCCGTCCCCATACGAAGTCATGACCCCCCTGGGGGCGTGTTCCCCCATTCCCACGTACACCACGTTGGGATGGCTTTCCGAAACGGTGACGGCCCCAACGGAACCGGTTTGGAAAAATCCGTCTGAAATATTCGTCCAGTGCTGGCCGGCGTTGGTGGTCTTCCACAAACCACCTCCCGTAGTGCCCATGTAATAGGTAAGCGGGTCGCCCACCACCCCGGAGGAACCTGTGGAACGCCCGCCCCTGAAGGGACCGATGTTCCTGAATTTGGCAGGTTGCATGTAGGTATCCAGGTCCTGGGCGGTGCCGCTGAAGGCAAGGCAGCATAAGAGTCCAAAAAGGAAGGTTTTTTGCATGAGGTTGGTTTTTTTCAATCGATCTCTAAAGATAGGCGATTCGGGCCGTATAGAAAATAAGGCAGGGGTTTTGGAAGTATTTTTTTCCGTACCTTTTTCAAAACCAACCTTGTTATGAGCCCACAGCGTATCTGCTTCTTCCTGTTCCTCCTTTTTAGTGTCCAAGTCTCCCAGGCCCAATCTTCCACCGAGCGATTGGATGCCACGATCCGGCAGGGCATGGAAGACTGGCACATCCCCGGCCTGGCTGCGGTGGTGGTTTCCGAGGGGGAAATCGCTTTCAGCCGTGTTTACGGGGTCAGGGATGTGGAAACACGCTCCCCTGTGGACCCGCAGACCCTTTTTAATATGGGGTCCACCACCAAGGCAGTGGTCTGCATGGCCCTGGGGATCCTGGTAGACCAGGGAAAACTAAGCTGGAATGACAAGGTACGGGACCACCTGCCCGAATTCCGGCTATCGGATCCCTACATTACCGAAGAAGCCCGTGTACAGGACCTGCTCACCCATAACCTGGGGATTGCCCAGGCCGACCTGCTCTGGGTACTGGACAGCGTTTCCACGAGAGAAACCCTGCGCAGGTTTGCACTCGCCAAAAAGGCCTATCCCGTTCGGGGGGGATACCAGTACAACAACCTGATGTACGCCGCGGCGGGTGAGGTCATACAGGCCGTCTCCGGAAAACACTGGACCGAATTCGTCCGGGACCAACTTTTTGAACCCCTTGAAATGACCCGCACCGTGGCCAGGGTGACCGATATCTTTGATGCCGGGAACTATGTCACCCCCTATTATTACGAGGAGGAGGCAGGATTTATTGAAGTCCCCTACAACCGCTCCGACCAGATCGGGGCCGCAGGGATGATCTGGACCTGTGCGGCCGACATGGAAAACTACCTCCGGTTCCTGGTAGGGGGCGGGACCTATAACGGAACGGTGATCCTGAAACCTGAAACCTTCGCCTACCTGTTTAAACCCTATACCCTCTTGCCGGAAGCTGGATTTTACCCCACCCGCCAGCTCACCCGGCCCAGCTGGCTCAGTTATGGCCTGGGTTGGTTCCAGCACGATTACCGGGGGGAGAAACTGGATTTCCACACCGGGAGTATCGGGGGCCTGATAGCCATTGCAGGGATTATCCACGATAAAAAAACAGCCGTCTACGTCCTTGCCAACCGGGATCATGCAGAACTCAGGCATGCCATCCTGTACGAGGCCCTGGACCTC
>JAWWDW010000335.1:0-3194 GCA_033719735.1 Robiginitalea sp.
ATCGAATGTATCCCGCCACGGCGGGATCTCTTTTATCGCGAAGCATGATCCAAAGCGAAGCACCCGGATATCTGGCTGCTACTGTGGCCATTCTGTATGGAAGGTGCCTTCCCGGTCCGTCCGTTGATAGGTATGGGACCCGAAGTAATCCCGCTGTGCCTGTATGAGGTTCAGAGGGAGCCTGCCCGTGGTCAGGGCATCGAAATACGAAAGGGAATTCGCTGTGGCGGGCATGGGAATCCCTGAGGAAATGGCAATCCCCAGCAGCTTGCGCACGGCAGGCACACACCTGTCGATATCCGCTGTAAACCGATTGGAAAGCAGCAGGTTTGCCAGGTCGCTTTCTTCCTCAAATGCCTGTGCGATCTCATCCAGGGCTGCTGCCCGGATGATGCATCCAGCCCTCCAGATCTTCGCCACGGTCACCAGATCCAAATCATATCCGTATTCCAGGGAGGCTTCCGAGAGTTGGTGCAGCCCCTGGGCGTAGGCCGTGATAAAGGCAAAATAGAGCGTCTGTTCACACAGGTTTTCCAGTTCCCTGGGTTCCACGGGGGTGGCCTCCGGTCGTGTATAAAGAGTTTGGGCTTCCATGCGTTTTTCCTTCAGGGCGGAAATGGCCCTCATGGTAACGGCACTATCGATCGTAGGAACCGGGATCCCCAGGTCCATCGCATTCTGTGAGGTCCATTTCCCGGTGCCTTTTTGCTTCGCCTTATCCAGGATTGCATCGATGAGTGCCCCCTCCCCAAAAGGATCCTTCTGCCGGAAGATTTTCGAGGTAATCTCCACCAGGAAGGACTGAAGCCTCCCGGTATTCCATCGGTCAAATACTTCGCTGAGGGCCTCGTTGGAATAGCCCCCGAGCTGGGCGAGTACCTGGTAGATCTCCGTGGTGAGTTGCATCATGCCGTATTCGATCCCGTTGTGGACCATTTTGACATAGTTTCCGGCAGATTTTGGCCCCAGATATGCCACACAGGGAGCTCCCTTGTACATTGCCGCCACTGCTTCAAAGATGGGGCTTAGCTTAGGGTAGACTTCCTGTGGCCCTCCGGGCATGATGCTGGGGCCTTTACGGGCACCGGCAGCCCCTCCCGAAACCCCGGCTCCGAAAAAGTGGATCCCGGCCTCCCGAAGCTGGGCCTCCCGCCGGTCGGTGTCTTCAAAATGAGAGTTACCCCCGTCTATCAGGATATCTCCGGGTTCCAGCTGTGGCATCAGGCCGGAAATTACCTCGTCCACAATGGTGCCAGCGGGTAC
The DNA here is from genome assembly GCA_033719735.1 of Robiginitalea sp. Lineage (GTDB taxonomy): Bacteria > Bacteroidota > Bacteroidia > Flavobacteriales > Flavobacteriaceae > Robiginitalea. The sequence goes on from JAWWDW010000335.1 coordinate 1,264, forward strand.
CAGCAGCATGATTTTTCGAGGGCGGGACAGTCACTGAACGAACGATTCAATACGTGTGGTGGCTCCAACCTTCCCCAATCCGGCCCCTTCCTGCAGGAGGGCTTCCACTTTGTCGGGATCCAGATCGTATCCGAGGGCACTGAAACCGTTTTCAGCTACATTCAGTATAAAATTGCGTCCCATAACCCCCAGGCCTATGAGCCCGAATTCGAAGGTGTCCTTTGTCTGCATCTGCGTTTTCTTTTGTACTTGAGCGGGTTTGTGAATCCGATTTTTTCCCCAGCCAAATTAATTCTATCTTCGCCCGGAAACCCTCAAAAATAGGGGAAAAATATCTTTTGGCCGGTCTTTGAACCTGTGGTTTGAAGATCTGCGCTTTGAAGGGGTACATACACCCTGGAATTTACGGGTATGAGCAAGACAACTCAGCAGCTTCTGATCATTTTTGGCGCTTCCGGAGACCTTACCGAGCGCAAGCTCATGCCGGCCCTATTTGATCTGTATGGCCAAAACTACCTGCCAGACGGATTTGCCGTGCTCGGGGTAAGCCGCACGGACGGCACCGACGCCAGTTTTCGGGACCGGGCAGTCATCAACAACCCCCACATTCCCCAGACCATCGGGAACCACGGGTTGCGGAAGGAATTTGCCAAAAAGGTTTTCTACCAGGACCTGGGTTCTTCCTACGATATGGATTATTCGGACCTGGCCTTAAGAATCCGCAACCTCGATCAGCAGGAAGGGACCGGCGGGAATTTCATCTTTTACCTTTCCACGCCTCCTTCCCTCTATGAGACTATTGCGCGAAACCTGCATGCGCAGGATCTGACCCTGGATAACGGGGGGTGGAAGCGCCTGATTGTGGAAAAGCCTTTCGGATACGACCTGGCCTCGGCCCGAAAACTAAACCAGGGACTCCAGAAGTATTTTCAGGAACCCCAGATATTCCGAATCGACCATTACCTCGGCAAGGAGACCGTACAGAATCTGCTGGTTACCCGTTTTGCCAACAGCATTTTTGAGCCCCTCTGGAACCGCAACTACATCCGTCATGTGGAGATCACCAATGCCGAGAGCGTTGGGGTGGGCAAACGGGGCGGCTATTACGACAAGGCGGGTGCGCTCCGGGATATGTTCCAAAACCACCTGTTGCAGATCGTGTCCCTGGTGGTCATGGAGCCACCTATCGGGCCCGAGCCCGAGGAAATCCGAAACGAGAAGGTGAAGGCCCTGAAATCCCTGCGCATCATGCGGGATCCGGAAACCATTTACCAGAATACCATCCGGGGGCAGTACCTGGCCGGGACCTGCAATGGGGAATCCGTGGTGGGATACCGGGAGGAAGAAGGGGTAGACCCCAATTCCAAAACCGAGACCTATGCCGCCCTGAAATTTTATGTGGACAACTGGCGATGGGCCGGGGTGCCTTTCTATGTGCGCACCGCCAAGCGCATGCCCACCAAGGTCACCGAGGTGGTCATTCACTTTAAGACGCCCCACCACCAAATTTTCCGGGACTCCGGGATGCAGAGCAAAGACAACAAGCTGATCATCCGGATCCAGCCCAATGAGGGCATGCTGATCAAGTTCGGGGTCAAGGTCCCGGGACAGGGATTCGAGGTGGCTCGGGCCAACCTGGATTTTTACTATTCCGATCTGGCGGACGGGAAGATCATGGAGGCTTACGAGCGCCTGCTTCTCGATGCCATGCAGGGGGATGCCACCCTTTATGCCAGGGCGGATGAGGTGGAGGCCGCCTGGGAATTCGTCGACCCGATCCTGACCTACTGGAAGGAAGGGGAGGACGTGGTCACTTATGGGTATTCGGCAGGGGTATGGGGCCCCAGGAACGCAGACGACCTGATCGAGGGACCCTTCGGCTGGAGGAACCCCGGAGAGCGGCTTACCGATGACCCGGCCTTCTGTGTAAT
>JAWWDW010000336.1:0-3192 GCA_033719735.1 Robiginitalea sp.
GCTTTGGCCCAGGCAGCGATCTCGCAAGCCAGCAGCGTTGAGGTCACCGCGTCCTTGTCCCGTACGAAGTCTCCCACCATGAATCCAAAACTCTCTTCCCCCCCTCCGATGAAATGCTGGTTGGGAAAATCGCGGATCATCTTGGCAATCCATTTGAACCCGGTCAGGGAGGTTTTGCACTCGACACCGTAGGCATCGGCCATGGCCTGCATCATGGGGGTGGAAACGATGGTGGATGCTATAAATTCGTTGCCCTGAAAGCCTTTTTCCCGCTGACGGTCCAGCAGGAACCGGGTCATCAGCACCATGGTCTGGTTCCCGTTTAGAAGCTCCAGGGTTCCTTTGTCATTGCGAACGGCGATGCCGAGGCGGTCACTGTCCGGGTCGGTGCCTATGACGATATCAGCCCCGATCTCTGCGCCTTTGGTCAGGGCCATCTCCAGGGCCTCTGGTTCTTCCGGGTTGGGGGATTTGACCGTAGGGAAATCCCCGTTTGGTTCGGCCTGGGCTTCGATCACCGTCACCTTTGGATAGCCTGCCCTTTTGAGGACCTCGGGGATGGCGGTTATGGAAGTCCCGTGCAGGGAGGTAAAGACGATGGAAAGCTCCTCCTTTCCAGGTGCATTGAAATCCCCGTTTTTCACGGAGGCCGAAATAAAGGCTTCATCCACCTCAGTATCGATCATTTCGATGAGGTCCTCCCGGGCGTCGAAACGGATATCCTCGTATTTCAGTCCGTTGATCTCTTCGATGATTTCCCGGTCCTGGGGAGGGACGATCTGCCCTCCGTCGGTCCAGTAAACCTTGTAACCATTGTATTCCGGGGGGTTGTGGGAGGCGGTCAGCACCACGCCCGCATGGCAACCAAGGTGCCTTACGGCAAAGGACAATTCGGGAGTGGTCCTGAGCTCTGAAAACAGGTAAACGCGAATCCCGTTTGCTGAAAAAACCTCGGCCACCGTCCGTGCCAGGGACTGGCTGTTGTGCCTGCAGTCATAGGCAATGACCACTTTGAGGCCCTCGGGGCCATAGGTTTTTTTCAGGTAGGTACTCAGCCCCTGGGTACTCTTTCCCAGGGTGTATTTATTGATACGGTTGGTTCCGGTCCCCATGATCCCGCGCATTCCGCCCGTTCCGAATTCGAGGGTCTTGTAGAAACGGTCCTTGAGCTCATCGGGGTCGTTCTCAAGCAGGTCCTCGATTTCTTTTCGCACACCCGGATCAAAGAAGTCGGATAGCCAGGATTTTGCGTTCTCCAGGATGTTGGAAGGGGTAGCCATGGAAGATTTTTTGCCAAAGTTACATTAGAAAATCCAAACGGCGGGGGAAGGAGTCCGGCCCCGGCCGTATCGCTTTGGGGCGCTACTCAGACCTGCTGCTGTTCCAGCACGCTTTCCAGGGGCTTTGGAACATTCAGGGTTTCATAGATGGTGTAGCGGTCCTGGTTTTTCCTGACCCTGAGGATCATCTCCCCCAGGAATCCGGCCAAAAATAGCTGGGTCCCGATAATCATGGCCGTAAGGGCGATAAAAAATTCAGGCCGCTCGGCCAGCAACCTTCCGGTGGGATTCAGGAAGAGCTTGTCGATACCCAGGTAGAGGGCAAAACCAAAGCCGATGACGAACATCAACACCCCCAGGGCACCGAAGAGGTGCATGGGCCGCTTCCCGAATTTAGAGACAAACCAGATGGTGATCAGGTCCAGAAAGCCCTTTATAAATCGGTCTGCTCCGAATTTCGTTTTCCCGTATTTCCGCGCCTGGTGCTGCACCACCTGTTCCCCGATCCGCCGAAATCCGGCATTTTTCGCCAGGACCGGGATGTACCGGTGCATTTCCCCGGAAACCTCGATGGTTTTGATCACTTCCCTGCGGAAGGCCTTCAGGCCGCAGTTAAAATCGTGGAGGCTTACCCCGGAGGTTTTCCGGGCGGCCCAGTTAAAAAGTTTGGAAGGCAGGTTTTTCATCAGGATGGAATCGTACCGCTTTTTTTTCCATCCGGAGACCATATCGTACTGCTCTTCCTGAATCATCCGAACCATGGCGGGGATTTCCTCGGGGTTGTCCTGCAGGTCTGCATCCATGGTGATGACCACATCCCCTTCTGCGGATTTAAACCCTGCGTGAAGCGCCTGGGATTTCCCAAAATTCTTTAAAAATCGGATGCCGCGGACCTCGGGGTGTTCAGCGGTCAACCCGCGGATAATTTCCCAACTCCCATCAGTAGAACCGTCGTCGATAAATACGACTTCATAAGAAAACCCATTGGATTGCATGACTTCTGCAATCCAATGGTATAGTTCTCTGAGGGATTCCTCCTCATTCAGGAGGGGGATGACAATGGACAGGTGCATGCGCCGGGATCACTGATTCTTCGCCAAAAGTACGATTTTGGAATCAATAGTCCGGTTGCGCCTTTTTGAAGATAAGGCCACCCACCAGGCCAATGACCAGTCCGATAATGATGTTGACCACAAGGATCACCGGATAACCGAACCACCAGAATTGGAGTCCTATCTCCTTTTGTTGTTGGAGCTGTTCAGGGGTGAGGTTAGTAGTTTTAGCTGCTTCCGCCAGTTGCAGGTCCATCATTTTCGATGGAAAATCCGGATCCAGGACATTGGAAAGGATCACGGTCCAAATTACGCTGAGTATGCCCGCCACAAGGGCTATGCCAGCCCCCAGTTTCAGCGCCTGTTTGACGCTTAGATATCCCCCGTTCGCCTTGCGGAAATTCAGGATCCCCCAGAAGATCACCCCAATGGACATGGCGATACTGATGATCGAATTAACAGGGCTCTGGGTTACATAGGCATCACTCAGATAGAGCATTATTCCAAAAATGACTGCAAGGCCTCCGAGGATTAGTCCGTAGTTCAGTGAAAATTTACCAGTTTTGGGTGGGTTGGCTTCCATAAAATTGTTTTTTAGGTTTTCGGTTATTAGTTAGGGGTTTCATTAAATTGTTACAGACAAGATAGGGATTAATATTTATTTTTTTTGCGGTAACCCCTGTGTGCTTTTTAAGAAAAATATGTACATTTGCACCCGCGAAAAATAGCAGGCATTAATCTTTTAGGATCATGAAAAAAGGCATACACCCCGAAAATTACAGGTTGGTTGCATTCAAGGATATGTCCAACGACGACGTATTTATCACCAAGTCCGCAGCCGAGACCAAGGAGACCATCGA
>JAWWDW010000337.1:0-3185 GCA_033719735.1 Robiginitalea sp.
CCTAAGCTCTGTTTTTCTGTACAAAAAGTCTCAGGTAGAACAACACCAGCAACATAAGCCACCCTACCGGATACGGAAGGATCAAAACGGCCCAGCCATACCCAAGTTCGCTTTCTCCCCCAAAGCCGCCGAAGGCAGATAGAATCCAAAGTGCCAATACCCCGAAAAGGATCAATAAGGCCGCTATCCTGTACCATTTACGCTGTGGATCCCGGAACAGATGGCTTACAATTGCCAGCAGGATGCTCCCTGCCAGGATCAGCAGACTGCCTTCCAGCGGATCCAGCGTACCAAGCAAAATCAGGACCACCCCAAGGATAAACCCCGCCTGCAGCCAACGTTTTTTCTTTAGTTCCGTTTCCATGGTCCGTACGTGCCTTCGGGATTATTCGGTTACAGGCATCACCGCTATCGCTTCAATTTCTATCAGCCATTCAGGCAATGCGAGCGATTCTACCCCGACAAGGGTGCTTGCCGGCATCTCTGTGTCCCCGAGCAACTCCCGGCGTACCCCCCGGAAGGTTTCAAGGGACTGCGGACCATAATCGACAATGTAGGTGTTCATTTTCACAACATCATCCATGGTTGCCCCTGCCTTCCCGAGCACTTCTTTCAGGTTTGAAAGGGCCGAGCGCATCTGGGAATCCAAATCCGGGCCTTCTCCCACCTGTCCGGAAACATAGATGGTCTTCAGCCCCCCGGACACAAAGGCAACTGCTTCGGAATACCCGTCGTGCGTATCTATAAAGGTCTTTTCAAATCCCGGGGTGGCTTCCGGGCGGGGGGCATCCGGTTTACAGGATAACAACACTGCCATAAACAGGAAGGAAATCGAAAGAACGTTGCGGTATGGCGTCTTCATTCAAGGTCGTATTGATGGTTGTTGAAAAGGTACAAATTTTAGGAATAGCACTACTGCCGGACACCCTCGGACCGACCTCCCCCAAGGGTCCTTTAACCAATAAAGAAGTCGGAGGTTCCATGGGTTTTCAGTTCACTTCATTTTTGGTACATTTAAGACCGACTAATTCGAACACTACCAAAAATGAAAAAAACGCTCCTGAAGGCAGGTGTATTCCTGCTGACCCTGTGCCTGATGCCCTTGAATGCAGAAGGCCAAAGAAGAAAAAAAACCAGTGATCCGGACCCCTACCCGGAGGCGCTCTACTCCTCCATGGAATACCGCCTGATCGGCCCGTTCCGGGGCGGGCGTTCCGCAGCTGTAACCGGGGTGCCCGGCAAGCCTAACCTCTTTTACTTCGGGGCTACCGGGGGCGGGGTCTGGCGTACCATGGACGGGGGCAGAAGCTGGGAAAACATCTCCGACGGGTATTTCGGCGGAAGTATCGGCGCCGTAGAGGTCGCCCAAAGCGATCCCAACGTCATCTATGTCGGTGGGGGTGAAAAGACCGTAAGGGGAAATGTCTCCTCGGGCTACGGGGTTTGGAAAAGTGTAGATGCCGGAAAAACCTGGAAGGAAGCCGGACTGGAAAAAAGCCGTCATATCCCCAGGCTGCGCGTGCATCCGGACAACCCGGATGTCGTTTTCGCCGCGGTCCTCGGGAATATTTATAAACCCACAGAGGAGCGGGGCATCTATAAAAGTACCGACGGGGGTGCCAGCTGGCGAAAAGTGCTTTTTGCCAATGAACAGGCCGGCGCCGTCGACCTGACCTTTGATCCCAACAATCCCCGGATCCTCTACGCCAGCACCTGGCGGGTACAAAGGACCCCCTATTCCCTTAGCAGCGGGGGAGAAGGATCCGCGCTCTGGAAATCTACCGACAGGGGGGAAACCTGGTCGGAAATCTCGAAAAGCGAAGGCTTCCCGGAAGGCACCCTTGGGATCATAGGGGTAACCGTTTCCCCGGTGAACTCCCAGCGGGTATGGGCCATTGTGGAACACAAAGACAAGGGGGGGCTTTACCGGTCCGAAGACGGGGGAAAGACCTGGAGCCAGGTCAACAGCGAACGGAAATTGCGTCAGCGCGCCTGGTATTACACCCGGGTGTATGCAGATACGCATGACGAAGATGTCGTTTATGTTCTGAATGTGCGCTACCACAAATCTACCGAGGGGGGCAGGACCTGCAACACCTTCAATGCGCCCCACGGGGACCATCACGACCTGTGGATCGCTCCGGAAGACCCATCCCGAATGATCATCGGGGATGATGGGGGCGCCCAGGTTTCCTACGACGGGGGAACCACCTGGAGCACGTACTATAACCAGCCCACCGCCCAGTTCTACCGGGTGACTACGGACAATGCCTTTCCCTACCGGATCTATGTCGCCCAGCAGGACAACTCCACCATCCGGATCAAACACCGTTCAGACGGCTACGGGATCGGGGAAGAGGACTGGGAGGAAACCGCAGGGGGTGAAAGCGCCCACATTGCGGTGGATCCTGAAAATAACGACATCGTCTATGGAGGCAGTTACGGGGGGTTCCTGACCCGGGTCAACCACGATGCCGGGACCGTGAGGGCTGTCAATGTCTGGCCTGACAACCCCATGGGATATGGGGCGGAGGGCATGAAGTACCGTTTCCAATGGAACTTCCCCATTATCTTCAGTCGCCATGACCCCAACAAACTCTACACCTTCTCCAACCATGTGCATATGAGCACGGATGAAGGACAAAGCTGGGAGTTGCTGAGTCCGGACCTGACCCGGAACGACCCGGATAAGCTCGTTTCCAGTGGCGGGCCCATCACCCAGGACAACACAGGGGTTGAGTACTACTGTACCATCTTTGCCGCCAATGAAAGCCCGTTAAAGGAAGGCCTGATGTGGGTGGGGTCCGATGACGGCCTGATCCACCTGACCCGTGACGGGGGGCAGAACTGGGAAGAAGTAACCCCTCCCGAAATGCCGGAATGGAGCATGGTAAACAGCATTGAGCCCTCTGCCTTTGATGAAGGAACCTGTTATGTGGCGGCTACCCGCTACAAGTTGGGCGACTTTAAGCCCTACCTGTACAAAACCACGGACTACGGGAAATCCTGGCAGAAAATTACGGACGGGATCGATCCGGAACACTTTACCCGCGTGCTGCGGGAAGACCCCAAACGGAAAGGGCTCTTGTACGCAGGCACGGAAACCGGGATGTATATTTCCTTTGACGATGGCCGCAACTGGAAGCCTTTCCAGATGAACTTGCCGATCGTTCCCATCACCGACC
>JAWWDW010000338.1:0-3175 GCA_033719735.1 Robiginitalea sp.
AGGTATGTAGGCCAAAGGATTTCAGCGATAGTGGTGGCGCAAGCGGACCCCTGCTTTTTCAAACCAACTAAAATGAAGGTTATCCGAGGGGAGGAAATAATTTAGTCCCTGTTAATAAACTTGCTTGAGGGGTAACCTTTCGCAGCAGCGTAAGGGACAATGGCCGTTAAGAATTGCCGAATCCTTGTAGGCAATTTAGGCCGTTGTTCCTGGTTTTGCAGTGTCAGCTGCAAAAACGCCTTTTGCGAAAGTGCCCTTTCTTTTGGTTCGTTTTCTTTGGGCAAGCAAAGAAAATGAACAATCCTACACGGCGAGCAAAAGAAATGAAGAAAAAAGCGGCTAGCAAAGAAAATGAACAATTCAAAGGTGCGAACGCAGTGAGCACCTACTATTTATTTCGATCCCCTATCCTTCCTCCGATCCCGCAAATACCGAAACAAAAGCCTGATCCCCAACCTGGCAAACAGGATGATGGCCACCAGGGTGATGATGTCAATGGCATCCAAGGGAAGTCGTTTTGGTGAGGTGGGGGCCTACCCGGTAACCCCGTCTCCGTCGATGTCCCGTGAGAGGTGTTGTTCCAGGGCCACCAGGGTTTTCCGGAGCAGCCCACGGGTGGCTTCCAGGTCGGCTTCCAGTTGCTGGACGCGCTCTTCCAGGTTTTGAGCCTTTTTTTCCTGTTTGTCGAGTTCGTCCTGCTGCATGATGTCCCAGAAAATGCCCATGGTCTTGATTTTTATAGTTGATCCTGTTTCAATAGGGTCCGGGTGTTAGAAGTATCCTTCTGGATTGCGGCCCCGGCCTTGGTATAAGATAGGGAATTTTGCCCGAACAGGCGTGAAAACAACCCGATTTCGATCGATGGCTTACGGTGGGAGCAATGCCCAAAGCATTTCTGCCTGCCGGCTTCCAAAAAACAGGTCAGTCCCCCGGCCGCTTTTTTGAGAGGAAGTAGGTGCCCGCCCCGATCACCAGGATCAAAAGGCCGGTAAGGCTTTCCCGGGGTTGGTCCACCAGGAGGTATCCGAGGATCCAGAGGCTCAGGATCATAAACAGGAGGGGCAGGACCGGATACCAGGGGGACTTGAAGCGGTCCGGGACAATGTCTTTTTTCCGCAACACAAATACTCCGGCCACGGCCAGGGCCGAGCTTAGCTGCAGGATGAATCCGCAGTACAGCAGCACGCTCTCGAACGTGCCGGTGACTACATACACGATGCTGATGGCCGTCTGGAACCAGATGGCGGCAATCGGGATCCCATACCTGTTCTCGCGCTTTAAAAACCCCCAGAGGGGATACTCCCTTCCCATGGCCATGGAAACCCGGGGCCCTACCCAGACCATGGCGCTGATGCTGGAGATCAGGAAGAAGGCAATCAGCAGGTTGATCAGGGAGGCGCCCCCGGGCCCGAAGACGTTTTCCGCAAAGACATGGCCCACATCCAGGACACCTTGCAGGGAATCCAGGGATCCGTGTTTGAGGAAGACCAGCTGCAGCAGCACATAGAGCACCATCACCAGGAGCGTCCCCTGGACCAGGGCTTTGGGCAGGTTCACCTTTGGGCGGTCGACCTCTTCGATGATGTAGGCCGCTGCATTCCAGCCGGTATAGGAATAGCTCACATACACGAAGGCGATGGCGAAGGAAGGGGTGAGGACTTCAGCCGTCCAGCTGGCGCTAAAATCGAGGGCTGTGGCCTCCCGCCCGATCAGCATGCCGGCCCCGATTAAAAACCCGATCAGCAACACTTTGAACCAGGTAGCCCAGGCTTGAAACCGGCTGCTGGCGCGCAGGTTGAAGGAGTGGATGGCAGAAACCAGGAGGAGCACCCCAATGGCCAGGGTTTTGGGTGGGAGGTCCACTACATGGGAGCCGTACGCCCCCATGGCCATGGCGGCCAGGGCCACGGGCGCCGCAAACCCCACGAACAGGGATACCCAGCCGGCCAGGTAGCCCAGGAAGGGATGATACAGCTGGGAGAGGAACACGTATTCCCCCCCGGATTTCGGGAAGGCACTTCCCACTTCTGCATAGCAGAGGGCCCCGATCAGGGCCATGACCCCCCCAAGCACCCACAGCAGGACGATGGACCAGGAATTCTGGATGTCCACCAGCTGGAACCCCAGGCTGGTGAACACCCCGGTGCCGATCATGTTGGCAATGACCAGGGCGGCCGCTACCTTCCAGCCAATTTTTTTGGGTTTTGTGGTCATCTCAGATCGTCATGCGTTTTCCCCCGGGCAGGAAATGAATGTGGCGTAAGGCGCAACTGCCGGGCCTTATTGCTTTTTGTTGGTCCCAAAGGATTTGTCCGGAAAAGGGGGCGGCTGGGGGACTTCCCGCGGATCTTTCCGTATTTCCTCTTGCAGGAACTCGATGGCACGCTCCAGTTGGGCGTCCTTCCCGTTGAAGGTGGCGTGGGGCAGGTTGTCCACCACGATGTCGGGCTCAAAGCCGTGCCCCTCGATCAGCCACTCCCCATCTTCGCTGTAGACCCCCATCATGGGAGCACGGGCGAGGCCGCCGTCGCTGAGGCGGTTGGAACTGCTCAACCAGATTTCACCCCCCCAGGTACGTACCCCGATGGTAGTACCCAGCCCGAGCTTTTTAAACCCGTCTGCAAAGGCTTCTCCATCCGAATAGGTGTTCTCATTGACCAACACCACGATATGCCCCCGGAAGGCGTACTGCATGTTCCAGGTGGGCCTGCCACTTCGGGTGGCCCAGTACATCCAGGCCTTCCTGAGGAGCTTTTCAAGGATGAAACTGTCGATGTTGCCCCCAAAATTATACCGAACGTCTATAATGAGGCCGGGCCGGTCAAAAACGGGGTAAAATTCCCGGTAGAACTGGCTGATATCCCCGGAGCCCATGGCCCTGAGGTGCAGGTAACCCACCTGGTTTCCGGTTGCTTCTTCTACTGCTAACCGATTGGTATATTCCCAATCCCGGTAGCGCAGGTTGTATGCGTTCCCCAGGGGCGTGACAATAATATCACGATCGGTATTTCCCTGTTTCAGGGTCAGGCGCACCTGCTTTCCTTCCTGGTTCCGGATGAGTTCCCCAATCCCAACGGCCTGTGAGGCGGGTTTGCCGTTGACACGGGTGATGACATCCCCTTCCTTCACATTGAGGTAGGGATCGTCCAGGGGGGATTTCTCATCCGGGTAGTCC
>JAWWDW010000339.1:0-3160 GCA_033719735.1 Robiginitalea sp.
AACCAGCTAGCGATAAACTTGCTGGCGCAGCTAAAATAGCCAATGTAGGCTGTGCAGCATCAGGAATGTGTGCTGCAAAAATGATCCGGTAAATCATCTCGTTGTCAATGGCGTTCAGGATTTGCGGGAACAGGAGCCTTCCGAGTGCCTTGCGTTCTTCATAGATCTCCTTGTCATTTCCCCTGGAAAAATAGATCCGTTCAAAGGAGCAGGCCTTGCGTTCCCTGGGCTCCTGAATCTGGTCAATCGATGCGCTTCCATCTTTTTTCACGATGATCGCATGGCCTGGAGGGAGCTCTTTTACTTCTTCGTAGGAGGTGTTGAATACCGTCTGGATGGCAGGTCGTTCCGATGCGACGACCACTACTTCTTCATCGCTGTAGTAGTAGGCCGGCCGTATACCGGACGGATCCCTGAGCACAAAGGCATCTCCATGGCCGAGCATGCCTGCCATGGCATAGCCTCCGTCCCAGTTCTTGGAGGATTTCCTCAAAATCTTGGCCACTTTCAGCCTTTCGGCGATCATGGGGGAGGCCTCGATCTTGCTGTACCCTTCCTTTTTGATCTGCTTGTACAATTTGGCTACCGCGTCGTCCAGGAAATGCCCGATCTTTTCCATGACCGTAATGGTGTCTGCCATTTCCTTGGGGTGCTGCCCGAGTTGCACCAGGTTGTCGAACAACTCACGGACGTTGGTCATGTTGAAGTTTCCGGCCACGATGAGGTTCCGGTGCATCCAGTTATTCTGCCTCAGGAAGGGGTGTACGCTTTCAATGCTGTTTTTCCCAAAGGTCCCGTAGCGCACGTGGCCCATCAAAACCTCCCCAATGTAGGGCAGGTTCTTTTTCATCCACGCCACATCGGAGGCAGCATCGGGGGATTCCTTCAGGGAGGTGTTGATGCGCTGGTTGATCCTGTCGAAAATGTCCTGAATCGGCTGGGACTCAATGGAGCGGATTCGGCTCATGTACCGCTCGCCCGGGTTCATGTCCAGTTTGATGCTGGCAAAACCAGCTCCGTCCTGACCCCGGTTGTGCTGTTTCTCCATCATCAGGTACATCTTGTTGATCCCGTAGAAGGCCGTACCGTATTTTTCCTGATAGTACTCCAGGGGTTTCAGCAGTCGAATGAGGGAAATCCCGCATTCGTGTTTGATAGCATCACTCATTCAGGTGGTATTAAAACCCCAGATTCGTCCGTGGGGTTATTGCACTTCAAAATCGAACTGCGTCAATTCCTTGAATTGTTGCAACCGGGTCGCAATTTCATCGGATTTTAGATCCAGCAGGCGTTCTGTTCCAAAACGCTCCACACAAAAAGACGCCAGATTGGCTCCGTGTATCACGGCATTTTTGAGGTTTTCAAACGAAATATTCTTCGTTTCTGCCAGATATCCCGTAAACCCGCCGGCGAAGGTATCTCCCGCCCCGGTAGGGTCAAAGACCTCTTCAAGCGGCAGGGCAGGGGCAAAAAAGATGCGTTTTTCGTGGAACAGCAGGGCGCCGTTTTCCCCTTTTTTGATGAGCACGTACCGCGGCCCCATCGCACTTATTTTTTGGGCTGCCCGCACCAGGGAATACTCTCCGGAGAGTTGTCGGGCTTCCTCGTCATTTATGGTGATCACATCCACCTCGCCGATCACTTTCAACAGGGCATCCCAGGTGTGTTCCATCCAGTAATTCATGGTGTCGAGCACGGTAAGCCTCGGGCTGGAGTCCAGTTGTTTGAGCACCTGCATCTGTATATCGGGGTGCAGGTTCCCGAGCATGACTACTTCCGCATTGCGGAAGTCCTTTGGCACTTCCGGGTCAAAATCTGCAAGTACGTTCAGCTCGGTGGTAAGGGTCTCCCGCTTGTTGAGATCCAGGTGGTACTTTCCACTCCAGGAAAAGGTCTTGCCTCCCTCGACAACCTTGAGGCCCTCGACATCGACGTTTTTATTTTTGAGCAACTCCACGTATTTGGAGGGGAAATCTTCTCCAACCACGGAGACGATCCCGGGATTTGCCCTGTAATGCGAGGCGGCAAGGCTGATAAATGTGGCGGCCCCGCCCAGGATTTTATCTGTTTGGCCAAACGGGGTTTCAATGGCATCGAAAGCGACGGTCCCGACTACGAGTAGTTTGCTCACGTTCTTTTGAATTTTGCCGCAAATATACGGTTTTCAATCGCGATACCCACGTATTGGGGCCAAAGAGCGGGAATCGGTTACTTCCTGCCGAAATCAGCCGGGATTTCCCCCCATGCCCGGGTCTCCCATTTGACCACAGGGGTGGTATAGCTGTTGGTCTGAAGCCACGTTTCGGCGCGCCGGATCAGGTCAAAAAGATCGCTGTTCTTCTCCGATTCTTTCAGGCGGGTATTGCACTTCTTTTTTCGTACCCAGCCGATGGCCGTACGGGAATCTGAATAGATGACGCGGGAACTATTCCTTTTTTTAAGGTAGGCCAGGCCGTGTACGATGGCCAGGAATTCTCCGATATTGTTAGTTCCCTCCGGGAACGGCCCCTGGGCAAATAGCTTTTTGCCCGAGCGCGTGTCCACCCCCTGGTATTCCATCACACCGGGGTTGCCGCTGGAAGCTGCATCCACCGCGATTGAATTGTAATTGGGAGACCCCATGCGCGCCAGGGCTTCCCGGTCAACCCCCGATTTTTTCTTTCTTGTTTTGCGGGTCTCCTCGTAGGACCCCCTGAAAGCCGTCTCAGCTTCTTCCCTGGTCGGGAATCCCATGTAGCGTGCCCCTTCCACGCCCTGGATTTCTTTTTTGCAGGTCGTCCAGGAATCGTAGATGCCGGGCTTTTTCCCCTTCCAAACCACGTAGTACTTATTTTTTTTGGCCATGAATCACCCGAGTAAAAGGTTACTGATGACCTGGGGGTAGTATTCGTATTCCAGCTTGTGGATTTTTTCGGCCAGGCTTTCCGGGGTTTCGTCTGCTGCAACCTGTACCTTTTTTTGGAGGATGATCGCCCCCTCGTCGTAGGCTTCGTTCACAAAATGCACCGTAATGCCGGATTCCTTTTCGCCCTTTTCAATTACCGCCCTGTGGACATGCATGCCATACATGCCTTTTCCCCCGAAGCCGGGCAGCAGGGCCGGATGGATGTTGATGATCCGTTCGGGAAAGGCCCGCACGAGCCCCTCCGGGATCTTCCAA
>JAWWDW010000340.1:0-3152 GCA_033719735.1 Robiginitalea sp.
CGGCCTCCTGTTGTTCTGGATCTTTGCCGGTATGGCCAAGACCTATGCGAAGACCGGAGGCATCCCCAAAGGGGCTGCCAAATTCTTTGAACCCATTGTTCTGTATATCCGGGACGACATCGCCATCCCGAATATCGGGGAAAAGAAATACAAGCGGTATTTGCCCTTTTTGTTGACCATTTTCTTCTTTATCTGGTTCCTCAACATGTTCGGCCTCACGCCACTTGGGGTAAATGTTACGGGCAATATCGCCGTCACCACGGCTTTGGCTGTTATCGTATTTCTGATCACGAACTTTACGGGAACCAAAGATTACTGGAAACACATTTTTGACCCCCTGGGTGATGCCATGCCCTGGTACGGGAAGCTGATCATCTATATAATCCTGGTCCCCATTGAAATTCTGGGGATGTTCATCAAGCCCTTTGCCCTGCTGATTCGTTTGTATGCGAACATGACGGCCGGGCACGTGGTATTGATGAGCCTCATCGGGTTGATCTTTATCTTCAAAAGTTGGGTGGGAGGACCATTGTCCTTCGGCCTGAGTTTTGCCATCTCCCTGATTGAGGTACTGGTTGCCCTCTTGCAGGCCTATATCTTCACCATGCTCTCCGCGCTGTATTTCGGTTTTGCATCCGAGGAGCACGATCATGAGCATGAAAGTGAGGAGCCTGTGCTGGAACACCTGTAAGGGTTTTGTTTAGAGTTGTATTGTTTAATTTTTTAATACTTGTTTTATGGAAATTCCAAGTGTAATAGGTGCAGGACTTGCCGTGATCGGTGCCGGTATCGGAATCGGAATGATCGGTGGTCGTGCGATGGAAGCTATCGCGCGCCAGCCTGAAGCTTACGGTAAGATCCAGACTGCGATGTTGATTGCGGCTGCACTTATCGAAGGAATTGGTTTTGCGGCTATTTTCGCCGGATAAACCAGCCTCATACTCCAATCTGTCCTGACGGTTGGTCAGGACAGTTGGAGCTTATGGAAACGCATAAAATAAAGGGAAACCCATGGAAAAATTAGTCAACGAATTCTCATTCGGCCTTTTTATCTGGCAAACCGTCCTGTTTGTGCTCCTGGTGCTCTTGCTGCGCAAGTTTGCATGGAAGCCGATCCTGAAAGCGGTCAACGAGCGTGAGGAAGGCATTAAAAACGCCCTGGCCGCTGCAGAAGATGCCAAGAAGGAAATGCAGAATGTTTCAGCCGATAACGAACGCCTTTTGCAGGAAGCCCGCTCCGAGCGGGAAGCGATGCTCAAGGAAGCCCGGGAGATCAAAGAAAAGATGATCGCCGATGCCAAAGCCCAGGCCCAGGAAGAAGGGGAGAAAATCATCCGCCAGGCCCAGGAGAGCATTGAAGGGGAGAAGAAAGCGGCAATAGCTGATATCAAAAACGAGGTGGCCTCCCTCTCGGTGGACATTGCCGAAAAAATTCTTCAGGCCCAACTCGAAAACAAAGACAAACAGTTGAAGCTCGTCGATCAACTCGTCGACGATATCAAATTGCGATAAGGGGATGAGCGAACATCGAGCTGCATACCGGTATGCCAGGGCCCTGATGGACCTGGCCGTGGAGCAGGACAAGGTCCGTGAGGTGGAAAAGGACATGCGCCTGGTCCTGGACACCATCCAGGAAAGCGACCCGTTAAAGGACATGCTCCATAGCCCGGTGATCACGGACCAGGACAAGGGAACCACCCTGAAGGCGTTGTTCAAGGACGCCCAGCCGCTCACCTCGGAGCTTTTCAACCTCCTGGGGACCAACAGCAGGGCGAATATCCTCAAGGAAGTAGCGGAACAATATGCGGCCCTTTATGAAAAAATGCAGGGGCAGGATATTGCCACCGTCCTTACGGCCGTCCCGTTGAATGCCAACCTGGAAAAGAAAATCCTGAAACAGCTCAGGGATATCACGGGCCGGGAGGTAGTGATCGAAAACAAAATAGACCCTGAACTCATCGGAGGATTCATCCTGCAAATGGGTGACCTGGAATACAACGCCAGTATTTCCAACAAGTTGGGGAATCTCAAACGTGAATTAGTAAAGAAATAGCATCAATAATCCGATCCACTCAGGTGGTTCGTCTTTTTAGACCAAAAGAAAATGGCAGGAATCAAAGCCGCTGAAGTATCAGCAATCTTAAAGAAGCAATTATCAGGATTTGAAGCTACGGCCAGCCTGGACGAGGTGGGAACCGTACTTCAGGTAGGGGATGGTATCGCCCGGGTTTATGGACTTTCCAATGCCCAGTACGGGGAATTGGTTGAGTTTGAAGGAGGCCTTGAAGGGATCGTGCTGAACCTGGAAGAAGACAACGTTGGGGCTGTACTTCTCGGGCCTTCCCAGGAAGTTGTGGAAGGGGCCACCGTTAAACGGACCAAGCGAATCTCATCCATCAAGGTGGGAGAGGGAATCGTTGGACGGGTAGTGGATACCCTTGGAAACCCCATCGATGGAAAAGGCGCCCTGACCGGGGAGCTCCTCGAGATGCCCCTGGAGCGTAAGGCGCCCGGGGTAATTTTCCGTCAACCTGTTAATGAACCCCTGCAGACCGGTGTAAAAGCGGTGGATGCAATGATTCCGATCGGTCGGGGACAGCGGGAGCTGGTCATCGGTGACCGCCAGACCGGAAAGACCACGGTTTGTGTGGATACCATTATCAACCAGAAGGAATTTTACGACGCGGGAGAGCCCGTATACTGTATTTACGTGGCCGTGGGGCAAAAAGCTTCCACGGTAGCAGGGATCGCAAAAACACTGGAAGACAAGGGCGCCATGGCCTATACGACCATTGTGGCGGCCAATGCCTCTGATCCTGCCCCCATGCAGGTATATGCTCCTTTTGCCGGAGCTGCTATCGGGGAATACTTCCGTGATACGGGACGTCCGGCCCTGATCATTTACGATGACCTTTCCAAACAAGCGGTTGCCTACCGGGAGGTTTCCCTCCTGCTGCGCCGCCCGCCGGGACGTGAAGCCTATCCAGGGGACGTGTTTTACCTGCACTCCCGCCTGCTGGAACGTGCTGCGAAAGTCATTGACGATGACAGCATTGCCCAAAAAATGAATGACCTGCCAGAAAGCCTCAAGGGTAAAGTGAAAGGTGGAGGATCCCTGACGGCCCTCCCCATCATCGAAACACAGGCAGGAG
>JAWWDW010000341.1:0-3141 GCA_033719735.1 Robiginitalea sp.
GAAGTAATCGCCTGGGAGGGGGATTCCTGGAAGGGCATTTACGAATTGCTTTCAAAGCCCCAGCGGGAAGCGGAATATTTGCGAAAAACGGCCGAGACGGACATCGAAGTTCGCCTCAACCTGGATGGGACCGGGAAAAGCGATATCGATACAGGGCTGGCGTTTTTCGACCACATGCTGGACCAGTTGGCCAGACACGGGCAGATGGATCTTTTCCTCAGGACCCGGGGTGATTTGCACGTGGATGAGCACCATACCATTGAAGATACGGCCATCGCCCTGGGGGCAGCCATGGACCGCGCCCTGGGCGATAAAATGGGCATAGAGCGCTATGGGTTCTGCCTTCCCATGGATGATTGCCTGGCCCAGGTAGCCCTGGATTTCGGGGGACGGAACTGGCTGGTATGGGAGGCGGACTTCAAAAGGGAGAAAATAGGGGACATGCCCACCGAGATGTTCATGCATTTTTTCAAGTCCTTTTCGGACAGTGCCAGGGCCAACCTGAATATCAAGGCGGAAGGGCAGAATGAGCACCATAAAATCGAGGCGATCTTCAAGGCCTTTGCCAAGGCGATCAAAATGGCAGTAAGGCGGGATCCCGAAAAAAAGATCCTCCCGACCACCAAGGGACTATTGTAGGAAGCGCGAAAAACACATGGATTTAGTTATTGTAAATTACGGGGCAGGGAACATCCAAAGCATCCGTTTTGCCTTTCAGCGGCTGGGGTATTCCCTGGAGCTCAGCTCCGACCCGGAAAGGATCCGCAGGGCCGACAAGGTTATTTTCCCAGGGGTGGGCGAAGCCTCCAGTGCGATGGAAAAGCTCACCCATAGCGGATTGGATACCCTGATCCCGGAATTGCAACAACCCGTCCTGGGCATTTGCCTGGGCATGCAGCTGATGTGCCGTAGTACGGAAGAAGGCCCCACCGACGGATTGGGCATCTTCGATGTGGAGGTGTTGCGCTTTGACGGAAGACTAAAAGTGCCTCAAATTGGCTGGAACAGCATTCACGACCTGAAATCCCCCCTGTTTGAAGGGGTGCGGGAGTCGGAATACATCTATCTGGTTCACAGCTTTTACGCCCCCCTGTGTGCGGAAACCATCGCCGTGAGCGATTACGGCCTGCCCTATAGTGCAGCCCTTGCCAGGGACAACTTTTTCGGGGTGCAGTTCCACCCGGAGAAAAGCGGACAGGCAGGGGCGCTGATGCTCCGAAATTTCTTAAAACTCTGATACCCGATGAGAATCATACCGGCAATTGACCTGATCGACGGAAAATGTGTGCGGCTTACCAAAGGCGCATACGACACCAAGAAGGTGTACCGTGAGGATCCCCTGGAGGTGGCGCTGGAATTCGAAGCCGCAGGGATTCGCTACCTCCACCTTGTAGACCTCGACGGGGCCCGCTCGGCCCATATCGTCAACCACCGGGTCCTGGAGAAGATTGTATCGAAGACCGGGCTGAAGGTGGATTTTGGCGGTGGCCTGAAATCGGATGAGGACGTGCGCATTGCTTTCGAGAGCGGGGCTGGACAGATTACGGGAGGAAGCATCGCCGCTACCGAACCGGAGCTTTTCCTTTCCTGGCTGGAACGCTACGGGCCGGACCGGATCATCCTGGGGGCGGATGCCCGGGAGGGATATATCGCGGTATCCGGGTGGCAGGAGGAGACCGGGAGGAAACTGATCCCGTTTGTCTCCCGATATCAGAAGAAAGGCATCAAATACGTGATCTGTACGGACATCGGGAAAGACGGGATGCTGGAAGGGCCCTCCCTGGCGTTGTACCGGGAGCTGCTCAAAAAAACAGCCGTCCTCGAAACCCGTATCGGGCTTAGTGGGGTGGAGGATGTGGAACGGCCGGGAATCCATCTGATTGCCAGTGGGGGCGTAAGCAGTGTGGACGATCTGCGGCAATTGAAACGACTGGGATGTGAGGGGGCCATCGTAGGAAAAGCCCTGTACGAAGGCAGGATCCGCCTGGAGGAACTAGACCCTTTTTTGGACTGAGCACCATGGAAAAACAATCCGACATTATCGAGGAGTTCAAGGGGCAGGCACGCCTTCGAATGGAAGAATGCCTGGAAAAGATCCGGGGGTGTCTGACATTGCTGGACGATTCCGCCTTTTGGCATCGCCCGAATGCCTCCTCCAATTCAGCCGGCAACCTGTTGATGCATTTGTCCGGAAACATCCGTCAGTACATGCTCAGCGGCCTGGGCGGAGCGGAAGATATCCGCCAGCGGGACCTGGAATTCCAGGCCCCATCGGCCCATTCCCGCGCCGCTGTGGAGTCCGCCTTTTTCCAGGTGGCCCAGAAGGCCCTGGACCTGTTGGAACACCTTCCGCAGGAGGCCTTCCTGAAACGAAAGACCATACAGGGTTTTGACCTGACCGGCCTGGGGATCGTCCTGCATGTGGTGGAACACCTCAGTTACCACACGGGTCAGATCGCCTACCTGACCAAGATGGCCACGGATGCGGACCTGGGCTTTTACAGGGGGATTGACCTGAATGCCAAAAACGAATAATCCATGCTGACCAAGAGAATCATTCCCTGCCTCGACATCAAGGACGGCCGTACCGTCAAGGGGGTTAATTTTGTGGACCTCAGGGATGCCGGTGACCCGGTGGAATTGGCCGCCGCCTATGCAGAACAGGGGGCCGATGAGCTGGTTTTCCTGGATATCTCAGCTACAGAGGAAGGACGGAAAACCCTGGCCCGCCTGGTCCGTCGGGTCGCAGAACGCATCGACATCCCGTTTACAGTGGGGGGCGGCATCAGTTCGGTGGCCGACGTGGATGTGCTCCTTCACAATGGGGCAGACAAGGTGTCTGTAAATTCTGCAGCGGTCCGCGATCCGGGCCTGATCGACCGGTTGGTCCGCAAATTCGGGTCCCAGTGTATCGTGGTGGCCCTGGATGCCAGAAGGATTGAGGGCCATTGGAAGATCCATCTTGTGGGGGGGAAAGTGCCCACAGAAGTGGAATTGTTCTCCTGGGCACAGGAGGTAGAACGGAGGGGTGCGGGGGAATTGCTGTTTACCAGTATGGAACACGACGGGACCAAAGGAGGCTTTGCCAATGAAGCCCTTCGCAGGATGTCAGAACTGGTTAACATTCCGGTTATTGCTTCC
>JAWWDW010000342.1:0-3129 GCA_033719735.1 Robiginitalea sp.
CAGGGGTGACCGCAGAGGGCAGTCCTTCTTTTGTGCCGGAAGCAGATCGCATCGCCACCTTCGACAATGACGGGAACCTCTGGTCGGAACAACCCTTCTATTTCCAGCTGCAGTATGCCATAGACCAGGTAAAGGCCATGGCCCCGGACCACCCGGAATGGAAAGACCAGCAACCCTTTAAGGCACTTCTGGAAAATGATATGGAAGCCCTCCTGGCGGAAGGGGAAGCCGGACTGATCAAACTGGTGATGGCCTCCCATGCCGGGATGACTTCCGAGGAGTTTGAGGCCTCCGTAAAAGGCTGGCTGAAAACGGCCAGGCACCCCCGTTTCGACCAGCCATACAACGCTTTGGTCTACCAACCCATGCTGGAATTGCTCGCCTATCTCCGGGCGAACGGGTTTACCACTTTCATCGTTTCCGGGGGTGGCATTGATTTTATGCGTCCCTGGGTGGAGGATGTTTACGGCATCCCACCCCACCAGGTGGTGGGCAGCAGCATTGGGGCGGAATTCGACTACAATGATGGAAACCCGGTGATACGGAAGCTCCCCGAGCTTGATTTTATCGACGACAAGGCCGGCAAGCCCGTGGGCATTCACAAGTACATCGGGAAGAAACCCATCTTTGCCTCCGGGAATTCGGACGGGGATTTGCAGATGCTCCAGTATACGGCTTCCAACCCAAAGGGCGCCTTTATGCTCTACCTGCACCATACGGACGGGGACCGGGAATGGGCCTACGACCGGGAATCCCACATCGGACGCCTGGACAAGGGCCTGGAGGAGGCGGAAAAGAACGGATGGACCGTCATCGACATGAAAACCGACTGGAAAGTCATCTACCCGTTCCAGATGGCGGAATAATCGGGAGATTTCACTGGTGGAATCCCGCAATGTTTTAGGGGGGTCAGGGGCGCTGCTGCTGGCCCCCTATGTATTTCCCGACCACGGTGGCCGTGATGATCACCAGGTAAAACTGGCCTAGCAATCCAATAAAAACCGCAGCTTTTTGGGCCAGCGGTTTCACCGGGACGATATCCCCGTATCCGATGGTCATCAGCGTAATGTAGGCGTAATAGATCAGGGTCTGGGCAAGGCCTTCCCCCTGGACAACTTCAAGGCCCCGAAAGGAATCCGGCTCTGCAATATGGATGCCCAGCAGCAGGAAGAACGCAACCAACCCGAGGGAAACATAACCCCCCATCACCCCGAAGATGACATTTTTGGTCACCTCCCGGGCGTGCCAGACCTGCAAAATGATCTCCACGGTCACAATAGTGTAGAACAGGGATAACAAACCAAGCCTGATAAGTTGGTAATCAACGTTTTCCGAAACCGCCTGACTGACCCTCACCAAATCAAAGATCAGCACGATACCAAAGAGCACGGCATAGATGCGTCGGGTTTTGCTGCGCATGGAGATCAAAACAAATCCTGCAATAATGTTGAAAAGGATCAGTAAAGGATCTACATAGGTTAGGAAAATATCCGCCGGAAAAAAAAGGCTGCCAAAGAGCAAGAGGCAAAAGGTGATCAAATAGAGTTCGAAGCGGTATTTGCGTAGGGTCTTCAAAGTAGCCGGCAGGTTTGGTTGGTACCTGCAAGATAATGTAAAAACGGATATGGCGCAGAAAGGCAACTATTCTCAAAGGGCGGTGTTGGGCGGGAAGGAATGCTTTTGATCCAGTAAAAATGATTGGGGATACTTGTGCCCCTGATAGGGGTTCGCGGGAGCCTGGCGTACCTTGTAAACAGGGGGGGGCTTTGTCCCCCCTGCCTTGGTAAATGGGATCGCTCCCCTCACGCCAAAACCCGATTAAAGGAACCTATTTCCCTTTCGATTCCCTCAAAACACCACTTGCCAGGCCAGCGCCAGCGTATCGTAGTCGTTTCCCACGGAGGCCGTGACCCCGGTAGTGGCCAGCAGCTTTATAAAATACCTGGGTCCCACAGGGATGGAAAAGGAAAGGCCCACCCGGTTGTTGCTCTCGGGATCTAGGCGGTCCCCGTCGTCCACGGTGACTGCCCCCCCAAGGCTTTGGCGGGTGGAGGCTGCGATCCAGATGCCGCTTGGAAATACGTAGGAGGCGTGCAGCTGAAAGGTGTAGAGGGGTTCCTGCGTACGGACCTGTGACCCGAAGAAGGCTTTGTTGTCCGTAAAAAACCAAACGCCGGCATAGGCTTCGAAGGTAAAAGGACCCACCGCGTGCCAGAGGCCGACCTGGGGACTAAACACCCAGCGGTTGGACCCGAGGTTAATGACCTTACTGGAATCATACTCCCCCAGTGGCAGCGTCACCCGCATGGTAATTCCCACGATCGTTTTGGGTCTGAAAACTGCGAATTCCTCAGGAGAAAGGGCGGGAGCCCCCGTGATAAAAAGGGCATATCTAAGCACCGGGTCCCCCATGCCAAATCGCGAGGTACTTTGTGCCTGTTCCAATACCTCTCCTTCCCAGGCACCTGATACCAGGGGCACGGCCACATCGAACCGACCCGCCTTGCCGAACAGGGCCGTGGATCGGGAATAGGCGGCATTGAAACTGTGGATATCCGCCTGTACGTTTTCGATGGGGATGGTCTTGTCAAAGAGCATGGCCCCACTGGAATAGGCATATCCCAGGGTGAGGACGTTCAACCCGGTGGGTGCCGGGGCGTAGACCCGGGGTTGGACGTCCTGGGCCCTAAAGACCGATGGGGTCACTAGTGGAAATCCCCATATCAAATATTTTAGAATGCAGAAGCGTTTCAAATCAGCGCCACTTTTTCAATTTCTGGATATGCTTAAGTGCCTATAGCAAATTTTTTCTATTTGAACTTTGACAGCCTCTGGATGGCTCCGATTGGGGCAGGTGGATCAGCAGCAGTTTGATAAATTCGCGACCCGCTCTGGTTTTTTGGGTTGACTTCGCCCCGCACCTGTATTTTGGACGCATGGCAGGGTGGTGTTACACAATTAAAACCAGAATACCTATTTCTTTGAAAAAATACTCTTTGGCAACAATACCTGCACCTGTACCCGCCACTGCCACTCGGGCCCGAAATCGGGGCGCACCACATTGTAGTAGAGTTGGGTCTGCAGGTTCACCGGGAGCTTGCCCCCCAGCATGACCACCTTACCACCCCC
>JAWWDW010000343.1:0-3124 GCA_033719735.1 Robiginitalea sp.
ATCACCCCGGACAAAGGGACCATCAGCTATGAAGGGAGGGTCTATTCAAAACTCAGTCCCGAAGAGCAACGGGACCTCCGGCAGGAGATGGGGATGGTATTCCAGGGAAGCGCCCTTTTTGATTCCATGACCGTGGAGGGGAATGTGATGTTCCCCCTGGACATGTTTACCAAACAATCCAGGGCCGAAATGCAGGACCGGGTGGACTTTGTGCTGGAGCGGGTCAATCTGAAGGATGCACACAAGAAATACCCGGCTGAGATTTCCGGGGGGATGCAGAAACGGGTGGCCATCGCCAGGGCCATTGTGATGAACCCGAAATACCTTTTTTGCGATGAACCGAATTCCGGACTCGACCCGAAGACCGCTATTATCATCGACAACCTCATCCAGGAAATCACCAGGGAATACGACATCACCACGGTGATCAATACCCACGATATGAATTCCGTCATGGAAATCGGGGAGAAAATCGTCTTCCTCAGGAACGGGATAAAAGAATGGGAAGGCAGCCACCAGGATATCTTCCGCACCGATAACGAGGCGGTGAGTAACTTCGTCTACTCCTCGGACCTGTTTAAGAAAGTACGGCAGATGTATCTGGAGGAAAAGTCCTAGCTCCCGGTTTCGCGGACCTGCAACCGGTCATTTTTAAGGCGAATCCGAAGCCAGTCAGAGAGTTTCTTTAAGCCCTCCTGCCGGTTTTCTGCAGAAATCCCTTCCTTCCAGCGCACCTCAAAAACCGGGATGGTGTCGGTCTTGCTGAAATCGGTTTGCAACGTATAGGCAAACCCAAGCCCTGCCAGGCCGTCGTAATTGGCCCGTGCCTCGGCGGTAATATCGTCAAAGGGGATCATTCCTTCGGCCAGGCTGCTCACCTGGGAAAGTTCCTGCTCCAGCAGTTCAATCCGCCGATCCTTATCGAGGAGTTCGGCTTTTTTCGATTCGTAGAGTTCATTCACATAGCGGAACCGGGTTTCCATATCATCGCTGCCCCCCTGCACCACCCGGAGTTCCGTATCCTTGAGTTCCGAATATTTCTGCTTTTGGGAATTCCACGTCCGCACTACATTCTCAGGGATACGCTCCTCCCCGATGATCACCAGTTCAATAACCGAACCTTCCTCCGGATTGTATTCGACCTGGGTGAGGTTGTCCATATAGCGGCCATTTTCCTGGAACTGATAGACCTCCACCGTTTCATCCAGCAATTGCCGCGCCTGGTTTCGAAACCTGGATTCCTGTAATACCTTGTAAAAGGTATACCCGGCAGGAACCATCACCAAAATGGCCACCAGGTATGCGATCCGGGAGACAAACTCCCGTTTCTTGGAATCGGCATAGCGGACCATGGGGAACCTCAGGATCTTCAATACCACAAAGGTCGCCAGGGCGATGAAAATGGTGTTGATTGTAAAGAGGTACAGGGCCCCCCAGGCGTATTCCCAGTTCCGGATGGCCAGGCCAAAGCCAACCGTACAAAGAGGTGGCATAAGGGCCGTTGCAATGGCCACCCCAAAGATAACGGTGGCAATAGTCCCTTTCTTGGCCCGGGCGATTACCAGGGCAAGGCCGCCGAAAAAGGCAATCAGTACATCCCGGATATCGGGGGCCGTACGCGCCAGCAGCTCCGAAGACTCGTCCTGGATCGGAAAGAACCTGAAGAAGAGAAAAGCGGTCAGGACGCTCAGCACGACCATGACCGCAAAGTTTTTAAGCGAGCGCCTCAGGGTAAAGATGTCATTGATGGCGATGGACATTCCGATACCCAGGATGGGGCCCATAAGGGGGGAAATAAGCATGGCCCCGATCACCACTGCTGTGGAATTTGCATTGAGTCCGACCGAAGCGATGAAAATGGAACAAATCAGGATCCAGGCCGTATGCCCCTTGAAAGAGATATCCGCTTCAATGGCCTCCCGGGTTGCCTTCTTGTCCGTATTGCGCCGGATATTCAGTAAGTCCTTCAGGAACGTATTGACACTACCCAGCAGGCCCTTGAAATCTTTTTTTACCTCTTCGCCTTTCTCTTCAGTCGCCTGGTCGGCCTTCTGTTGTGCTTGCTTCTCAAGTTCCTTTTCCCGGGCTTCATCCGGGTTCGGGCCTTGCTGATTCGTTGGTTCCATATTCCTAGATATAATCTTCTCCGAATTCCTCCTTTACGCGGGCTACCCATTGCTTGATTTCCTGTTCCCTGGATTTGGGCAGGATGAGCAGGGCCTTTTCACTGTCGACCACAATATATTCCTTCAGGCCCTCCAGGACAGCAATTTTTCCCTCGGGAAGACGAATGGTATTCCCCTGGCAGGCTTCCGCAAGGATCCCGCCCTGCACCCGGGCATTTCCCGAATCGTCCTTTGCCATCTTCTCGTATAAGGAGCCCCAGGTCCCCAGGTCATTCCAGTCAAAGCCTGCCGGCAGCACGAATACCGAATCCGACTGTTCCAAGATAGCATAATCTATGGAGATGTTCTCGGCTTTCGGATAATTCGCCTCGATAAATGCGGCTTCATCCGGGGTGTTGTAGACCCCCAGACCCTTTTCAAAAAGGTTGTACTGCCCGGGCTGATATTCCCTGAATGCCCCGACAATGGCTGCGGCACTCCACATGAAGATGCCTGCGTTCCAAAGGAAGTTACCCTGGCTCAAAAAGCTTCGGGCGGTTTCGTAATCCGGTTTTTCCCTGAACTGACGCACCTTTTTCAACCCTTCGCCAGCCTTTTCCTCAGGATTGTATTCGATATAGCCAAAACCCGTATTCGGGAAGCTGGGCTGGATGCCCAACGTACATAAAACCGATCCCGCCCCACAGGCCTTAAAGCAGCGAAGCACATCTGCTTCAAAAGCTGCCTCATCCTCAATCCAGTGGTCGCTGGGGGCCACCACCATCAACGCATCCGGGTTCATTTTCCGGATTTTCAGGGCGGCGTACAGGATGCAGGGTGCCGTATTGCGCATAGCGGGTTCTGCCACTACCTGGGACGCATTAATTTCCGGCAGTTGTTCGAGTACCAGGTTTTGATACCGGGCGTTGGTCAGGATCAGGATCTGGTCCGTGGGCACAAACCTTGAAAGCCTCCCAAAGGTTTTCTGAAGCAGGGAAGCTCCCGCCCCCAGCATGTCG
>JAWWDW010000344.1:0-3122 GCA_033719735.1 Robiginitalea sp.
AAAAAGTTGTATCCGGTTTAAAAAACCCGCCCAAATTCCTTTCGGGTTAATCGGTGAATTATGTGAAAGACTAAGCGTGGCGGACTGGATTGAAACCTATGAGCGGGTCATAAAGCGAAAGGGGTGAAAATCACTTCTCTTTACCCCTGGCGGAATCATATGATTTGATACTGCAGGGGATTCCCTTAACTTGATGGATGGGGGGAGGGGGTCCCCCCGCTGCATCCCAGGAAAACGAAACTTCAATGCTTCCTGTCTAAACAAAAACCATATCCCAAAGACACCCCTGGTTCTCATGCTTTAATAATTTCACGAATAGAAAAAAATTTCTACATTGTAGGTACCTTCAACCAAAACCCGCCAGTACCATGTCCGAAGAAGAAAAAAAACCGGAAAACAAAGACGAAAAAGCATTTGACAAAGCCAAAAAGAAAGCCAAAGAGCTAAAGGAAGAGGCAAAGGAAAAAGCTGAGGAAATTAAAAAGGAACTCAAGGAGGATGCCGATAAGGTCAGGGAAAAAGCAAAGGAATTAAAGGAGGAGGCAAAGGAAAAGGCTCACGAGGCCAGGGAGAAAGCTGAAAAAATCAAAGATGACGTAAAAGAAGATATGGGCGAATTTAAGGAAGAAGCCAAAAAGACGGCCGAAGAATTCAGGGAAGGGTTGCGTACGGCCACCTCCGATGGCGACAACAAAAAAATCCTGGCCGGGCTGCTGGCCATCTTCCTGGGCTGGGCCGGGATCCATAAATTCATCCTGGGGTATCAGAAGGAGGGCATCATCATGCTGGTGCTCACCGTGATTGGCTTTGCACTGAGTTGCATCGGCATTGGATTTTTCATTACCTGGGCCGTAGGGATTATCGGCCTGGTAGAAGGCATTATTTACCTGACCAAAACCGACGAGGATTTCTACAACACCTATCAGGTAGGCAAACGCCCCTGGTTCTAGGAAGTACCGTTGCCATCGGCCATTTTGCGTTCCAGCTCCGCCTGGAATTCCTCCATGACCGGTTTAACCGTGCTTTCAGGCAGGTCTGATATCTTGATATACATCAGCCCGTCCACCGCATTGTTAAAAAGGGGGTCCACGTTGAAGGCGACCACCCGGGCGTTCTGCTTGATGTACTTTTTGATGAGAACCGGCAATCGAAGGCTTCCCGGCTCCACCTCTTCTATCAGCTTGTCGAATTTGTTCAGGTCCGCACGGGTCTCGTCAAAAACGAATTCCTTGTCGGCATCCTTTAACTTCACCTTAAACTCTTTTTTGGGCCTGATATACTGGGCTACATAGGGGTCCCAGTAATTGGATTTCATGAATTCGATCATCAGGGATTTGGAGAAACTGGAAAACTGGTTGCTGATGCTGACCCCCCCTATGAGATATTTGTGTTCCGGGTGCCTCAGGGTGGTGTGTACAATGCCTTTCCAAAGCAGGAAAAGCGGCATGGGCTTTTGCTGGTATTCCTCCACGATATAGGCCCTTCCCATCTCGATGGAGCGGCGCATCATCGGATACAGTTCCGGTTCGAAACGAAAGAGTTCCTGCAGGTAAAAACCGTCGATCCCGTATTGAGGGAAGATGTCCGCCCCCAGTCCCATCCGGTAGGCCCCAACGATTTGCTTTTCTGTATCGTCCCAGAGGAACAGGTGGTGGTAATACTCATCAAACCGATCCAGGTCCACGGATTTATTCGTCCCTTCCCCGATGGCCCTGAAAGTCACTTCCCGCTGCCTCCCTATTTCCTGAAGGATAAAGGGCATGTCCTTTTTCTGGGCCAGGAAGACCTCGTAGTTCTTGCTCTGCAAAAGGCGGCAGTCCTTCTCCCGCAACTTTTCGATTTCCCCCTGGATCACCTCGGTCCGGACGGCGGACGCAATCCGCCTCGGTGCCTTGGGAATCTTGATGGTGCCCGGCAACTGGTCGATCAATCGCTCGCGTTCATAAGGATTGGCCAGGATATAGGTCTTCCTGCGGAGCAGCTCGGTAAAGTCCTCCAGGGATTCCTGTTCCTGCTGCACCTGTACCGAAATAGGGTGTCCGATGCGGACCTTAATGCTTCGGTTGCGCTGTGTGGACAATTCGGAGGGCAGCTTTGCCGTCCTGAAAATGTCGTGGATGCGCGATAACCGGTAGAACAGGCGGCTGTTCCTGGCGTGGAAATAGATCGGCACCACCGGCACCTCTGCCTTTCGGATCAGTTTCAGGGCGGCCTCCTCCCAGGGTTTGTCTACTATCAAACGGCCATCCTTGTAGGTAGATACCTCCCCGGCCGGAAAGATTCCCAGGGGATGGCCCTCCTGAAGATGGGACATCGCGCGCTTGAATCCCATGATGGAACTCCGGATATCCTTGCGGTTTTCGAACGGGTTCACCGGAAGGATGAATGGCTTCAGCGGATCGATCCGCTGAAGCAGGAAATTGGCGACAATCTTATAATCCGACCGCTTTTCGAGGAGGAGTTTTAGAAGGAGTACCCCATCAATACCCCCGAGGGGGTGGTTACTGATGGTGATGTAGGGACCTTCCTTGGGCAGGCGCCTGAAATCTTCCTCGGGGATCTCAAAATCAATTTCGTAGTAGCTGAGGATCGCATCCAGGAATTCAGGGCCTGGCAGGTCCTTGTATTTGGCGTATACCCGGTTGATGCTGCTCATGCGGGTCATTCGCATCAGGATCCATGCTGTAAAGGTTCCCAGGGGGCCATAGCGGTCAATCTGTATGGCCCGGGCAACTTCCTTGGCGGTGACTAAGCTCATGGGCAGTCAGGTTGTAGGAGGGTAAAGATATAAAAATGCCTTGGTGCCCGTCCTATTTTACCACAAGTTGCACGGTTTCGGCACTGCGTTGTTCCAGCAGGACTTCCCTGCCATTCTGAAGGGAGGCAAGGGCCCTGTCATCAAAATGGCGGATCGTATAGAGGGATACCCCCTCCTGGTGCACCACCTTATACCGGCCTTTGAGGTGCTGCAGCAAGTCCGGGAGACGACCAAAGCGGTTGTCGAAACAGACCGAGAAACTAATGGCCGAATTCTGTATCAGGTCTACCTTCATTTTATGGTCGTGCAGCAATTTGAAAAGCTCACTGATGTTTTCCTCCACGATAAAGGAGAAATCGAGGGA
>JAWWDW010000345.1:0-3117 GCA_033719735.1 Robiginitalea sp.
CATCCAGGGAGGTGCTGCCATTGGGGCCATTCTGGACCCTTTGGAAACCTCCTTCAACTTCGCCGACCCGTCGGTACACCTGCCGGACCTGCTGCGCGCATACGATCTTCTACAAAAACTTGAAGATTCACACTGGAAAAGCATAAAAAACAAGGAGTTGGTAGGTTTAATACTCGGGGTTTCCGGCATCTATCTGGAAGCGTCTTCCGAAGCAGCCTTTGCCAACCCGGGGACCACAGCCAAGGTGCGCATAGAAGCCCTGAACCGCTCCAACTGGCCTGTACAAATGCTGGGGTACACACTGGATTCAGGCATGCAAAGCGACAGCATCGTACCCCTCCCCTACAACGAACGGACCCTGTTGGAGACCACCTTAACAGTACCCGCAACCCATCCTTCCACGTCACCCTACTGGTTGAAAGAGGCAGGGACCATGGGCATGTACAGGGTGCCCGACCCGACCCTGATCGGGAAACCCGAAACACCACCTGCTTTTTCCCTGCACACAAAGCTCCGTTTTGACGGTACCATAATCCCGGTTGAGGTCCCCGTTATCCACCGGTATTCGGAGCCCGACAAAGGGGAACTCCACCGGGCCTTTGATGTGGTGCCCAAGGTTACGGCCTCCTTTGACACCCAGGTGGAACTATTCCCCACCACGCATTCAAAGCAGGTGCAACTCACGGTTAAGTCCCTTGCCGATAAAGTGACCGGACAGGTCTCCCTTGATATCCCGCAAGGATGGCGGGTGGAGCCCCGTTCCTATGCCTTTGAGCTGGAGGGAATAGGAGCTGAAAAGATCGTCCAGTTTACCCTGTTGCCCCCCACCGGGGAATCCCAGGGGTATGTTGCTCCCAGGGTGATTTCCGGGGATCAAGTGTATAGCCGGGAACTGGTTACCATCGAATACGAACACATCCCTGCACAGGCCGTCCTGCTGCCAGCTGCCCTGAAGGTGGTCCGGCTGGATGTGGAAAAAGCAGGCCAGCATATTGGCTACGTCATGGGTGCCGGAGATGAAATCCCGGCGAACTTAGAAGCCATTGGCTATACGGTACACCTGATGCAAGTACAGGACCTCACCCGGGAGTCACTCCGGAAAATGGACGCCCTGGTGCTGGGGATCCGGGCCTACAACGTGCTCAGTGACCTGCCCTTTAAAACGGATGTCCTGATGGCATACGTGAAGGAAGGCGGGACCATGGTGGTTCAGTACAATACCAGCGGCCGCGGCCCCCGGGATTTTAGCAACCTGGCCCCGTATCCCCTGCGCCTTTCAAGGGACCGGGTCTCCGATGAAACGGCCAGGGTGGAAATCCTGGAACCCGACCACCCGCTGCTGAATTTCCCAAATCAGGTAGCCCCGTCCGACTTTGAGGGATGGGTACAGGAGCGCGGCTTGTATTTCCCGGACAAATGGGACCCCGCCTTCACGCCCTTGTTCTCCATGAACGACCCGGGGGAATCCCCCAAGAAAGGATCCCTGCTGGTGGCACCCTATGGCGAAGGGAATTACATCTATACGGGCCTCAGTTTTTTCAGGGAACTCCCAGCCGGCGTTCCGGGGGCCTTTAAACTATTGTCGAACATGCTCTCCATCGGAAAAGCGCCAACAACATCAGATCGTGGAGTTAAAGGATGAAATGAAGGAAAAAATGGTGTGGAAACGCGAGTACACCCTTGTACTGGTGCTCAACGCCCTGTATATCCTGATATTTTACTTCATCATGGTCTCAAACGCGTAGCATGGCAACAATCGATTGGATCATTTTGTCCAGCACCCTTCTTTTTATCGTAGCCTTTGGGGTATGGAGGACGCGGGGCAGCCAGGACGTGGACGATTACGTCCTGGGGGGAAACAAGGCCAAATGGTGGACCGTGGGGCTCTCGGTGATGGCCACCCAGGCAAGCGCCATCACCTTTTTGTCTACCCCTGGTCAGGCCTTTCACGACGGGATGGGGTTTGTACAGTTCTACTTCGGCCTCCCCCTGGCCATGATCATCATCTGCCTGGTCTTTGTTCCGATTTATCACCACCTGAAGGTCTATACCGCCTACGAGTTTTTGGAAAAACGCTTCGACCTGAAAACCCGTACCCTGGCTGCCATCCTCTTTCTGATACAGCGGGGCCTTGCAGCCGGGATCACGATATTTGCCCCGTCGATCATCCTTTCTGCCGTCCTGGGCTGGGACCTGCGCACCCTGAACATCATCATAGGGATCCTGGTGATTATCTACACGGTTTCCGGAGGCACCAAGGCGGTAAACGTGACCCAGAAACAGCAGATGTTCGTGATCATGCTCGGGATGTTCATGGCTTTTTTCTTTATCCTCGGGTACCTTCCCGAGGACATCACTTTTGAAAAAGCCCTCAAAATTGCCGGGGCCAGTGAAAAACTCAACATCCTCAATTTTGATTTTGACGCAGACAGCCGCTACACCTTCTGGAGCGGTATTACCGGTGGGATGTTCCTGGCACTGGCCTATTTTGGCACGGATCAAAGCCAGGTACAGCGGTATCTGTCCGGGAAATCGGTGCGGGAAAGCCAGCTCGGGCTCATTTTCAACGGCCTTCTCAAAATCCCCATGCAGTTTTTTATCCTGCTCGTAGGGGTGATGGTATTCGTCTTCTACCAGTACAATCCCTCTCCCCTTAATTTCAATCCGGCCGCTACCACTGCCATCATGGAATCCGACCTCTCGGAAGATTATCAGCAACTGGAAATGGCCCACAGGGAACTGGAAAAGGACAAGGTGATCGCCCAGGATGCCTTTGCAGATGCCCTGGAGCTAAATGAGAGCGGGGCCACCGCTGAGGCCAGGGAGCAAATGCTCACCATCAACCAGAAGGAACGCAACAACCGGGAGGCGGCCCGGGACCTGATCCGTCAGGCCGACCCTGCGGTCGAAACCAACGACAAGGATTACGTTTTCATCCACTTTATCCTTAATTACCTGCCCCGCGGCCTGATAGGCCTGCTGCTGGCGGTCATCCTCTCGGCTGCCATGTCCTCCACAGCCTCGGAGTTGAATGCCCTGGGCACCATTACTTCCCTGGATCTCTTCAAGCGAAACAAGAAAGAGGAGCGGGAGCCCAAATACTATGTAAAAGTATCC
>JAWWDW010000346.1:0-3117 GCA_033719735.1 Robiginitalea sp.
CCCCTCTGGCCATCGATTTTTATAAGGCTTGGTATCTTCTTCATAATAAGCCTCCTGCCAATCTTTCCCCAGGGGGTGGCCTTCGAAACCTTCCCACATTAGAATCCGCTTTAAGTTTGGGTGTCCATCGAAGCGAACACCTAGCAAGTCCCAAGCCTCCCGCTCCTGAAAATCAGCACCAGGGGTCGTCCTATCAGGGCTACCAGGGAAGCCACCAGGACATAGACGATGAGGGATTGCAATAAATAGATCAAATAAGCCAGCCCTACGATGCCCGCAAGTATGGCAACCGCCCTCAGGATGCCGTTAGCGATTGTTTTGAATCCATGAATGATCAGTAATTAAAGGCGTAATATAAGATATTGGCCCCCATTTTAAGGGCTTTTTGGCGAACTTCTTCCGGGTCGTTGTGAACCGCGGGGTCTTCCCATCCATCCCCCAGGTCCGATTCAAAGGTAAACAGCAGCATAAGCCGGCCTTCTGAAAAATATCCCAGGGCCTGGGGCCGTTTCCCATCGTGTTCGTGGATCTTGGGCAGCCCGTCGGGGAATGCAAAGGGTTCTTTGAAGACAGGGTGGTCCGCCCCCAGCTCCCGAAGCTCCAGGTCCGGAAATATTTTGGGCAGCTGTTCCATCAGATACGGGGCCATCCCGTAATTGTCGTCGACATGCAGGAAGCCACCCCCCAGCAGGTAGGTCCTCAGGTTGGCTGCCTCTTCTTCGGAGAAGACCACGTTTCCATGTCCGGTCATGTGCAAAAAGGGGTACTGGAAGAGTTCCGTGCTGCCTGCCACCACGGTTTCCGGTTGCGGTTCCAGCGCCGTCCCGATTTCATTGTTCGCGAATGCGATCAGGTTTGGAAGGGCTGTGGGATTCGCATACCAGTCGCCCCCACCGTTGTATTTGAGCAGGCCGACTTTCTGCGCACCCGCCGATAGTACGCCGGCAACTATGAGAAGAATCATCAGGTATCTGGCCCGGATGTCCCCCCCGGATTCATGTAGCTTCATGGTTTGGTTTTAGCCGCTGTTAATAAGATTCACCGTAACGCAGGCCACCAGGGCAGCTGTTTCTGTCCTGAGCCGGCTCTCCCCCAGGGAAACAGGCAAAAACCCACGCTCGTAGGCTGCATCAATTTCCGACCGGGTAAAGTCCCCTTCCGGGCCTATCAAAATGAGTACGTCTTTGTCTGCTGCCACCCTCCGTTTGAGGTCCACTTTTTCATCTTTTTCGCAATGGGCAATAAAACGCAGGCCCGGGTGTTCCTGTTCCAAAAAGTCCTCGAAGGGGACCGGGTCGTTCAACCGCGGAAGGTAGGTCCTCAGGCTCTGTTTCATGGCCTCCTGCATGGTTCGTTTCAGCCGGTCTGTGGAAAGTTTTCTTCGCTCAGAGCGCTGACACAGGAGGGGCGTTACCTCCGTTACCCCGATTTCCGTCGCTTTCTCGAGGAACCACTGAAAGCGATCTCCCTTTTTGGTGGGGGCCACCGCGAGGTGGAGTTCGGACCGCGGGGGGATGGATTTTCGGGAATCCCGGACCTGGGCGGTACACCGACTGGGGTCGGCCATGGTTATTTTGGCCTCGAAGACATACCCCTTCCCGTTGGTGATATTCAGGAGGTCCCCCTCCTTTTTACGGAGCACCTTTACGATATGCCTGCTTTCTTCCGGGGGAAAGGAGAACTGGGTTACACTGGTGTCCAGTCTGGGATGGTAGAAATAGTTCATTTACCGGGCTGAGCTTTATTTTTTGTCAACTGAATTCGGGCGTGTTCCAGTCCGAGCCGGACCCAACGGGCCAACTGACCCGGGCCTGAAAAGCCCGGTGCCCCTACAAAGACAAATTCTTTCATGGTACGGCCCGTGAAGTCCATCGGCCTGACGGCATCTTCTTCGAGGATTTCCTGCATTTTTTGGGAAGGCACCCGGGCCATCAAATCATCCCCTACGATTCCGACGGTCATCTTGCCGCGATACAGGTATACGAGCCCGCCAAACATTTTTTTGACTTCCACCGCCCCCTGGAAATCGGGGAAGGCTTCCAGCCAAACCGCATTGATGTTCGCTTCAAGCATCTCGTTATAAGGCATCCTTGTGAAATTCGACCCTGTCTGAGGGCCGCGGGCTTATCCCCCGATGTGGTAACGCGCCCGGGCCGCCGCCCGCAGATCCGTAAACTGCCCGTCAAGATACTTTAAATATCCTACAATTCCTATCATGCCGGCGTTGTCGGTACAGTATTCAAATGGGGGGATGTAGGTGGTCCAGCCGTGTTCTTTTTCTGCCCCGGCCAGCGCCTGGCGGATCCCGGAATTGGCGGCCACCCCACCGGCGATTGCGATATGCCGGATCCCGGTTTCCGCTGCGGCTTTATGCAACTTGCGCATCAGGATTTCCACAATGGTCTTCTGGATGGATGCGCATATATGGTCCCGCTCCCTTGCCACAAAATCAGGATCCTGTTTTGTTTCCCTTTGCAGGAAGTAGCGGATGCTGGTCTTCAAACCACTGAAACTAAAATTAAGCCCCTCTACCTTCGGGATGGGGAAGGGGTATTTTTCCGGATCGCCCGCCCGGGCATACTGATCGATCAGCGGGCCCCCGGGGTAGGGCATCCCCAGCAGTTTGGCACTTTTGTCAAAGGCCTCCCCGACGGCATCGTCCAGGGTTTCTCCCAGTACCTCCATGTCAAAATAATCCCGGACCCGGACGATCTGGGTGTGGCCCCCGCTGATGGTCATCGCCAGAAAAGGGAAGGGTGGGGGCCTCCGTCCTGGTGTTTCGATGAAGTGCGACAGGATATGCGCTTCCATGTGGTTTACCTCGATAAGCGGGATGCCCAGTGCCAGGGAAAGGGATTTGGCAAAGGAAGTCCCGACGAGCAGGGAGCCTAAAAGTCCCGGACCTCTTGTAAATGCTATGGCCGATAGCTGTTTTTTGTCGATATTTGCTTTGGAAAGGGCTTGATGCACCAGGGGTACGATATTCTTCTGGTGGGCACGGGATGCCAGTTCAGGGACCACTCCCCCATAGGCCTCGTGAATATGCTGGGTGGCGACGATATTGCTCAGTGCCCTGCGATTGTGCAAAACGGCTGCGGAAGTGTCATCACAGGAGGA
>JAWWDW010000347.1:0-3104 GCA_033719735.1 Robiginitalea sp.
ACTGGAATTGAGCTGAAAGGATTATGTGATAAAAGTCACAAAATAGCCCGTTCAAATTTTACACCTTTGATCCAGTCTTATGCATTGACACATGCAAATCCAATGCGGAAAACGGATCATCCTGCTGGTGGGACTCTTTTTTGGAGCCCTCAGCCATCCACTATTCAGCCAACACGACCCCCCACCCGCAGACCGGCGGGCGCACAGCATCCTGGAAAGTGACCGCGACATCACCCATGGGGGGCTCCACAACCTCAAAGAGCTCTTTGGGCTGGGGACCATTACGGGCCACGTCCGGAATTACTTCATGAATACCATCAACAAGGGGGACCTGAAAGATTACTATGCCAATGCCATCGGTGGTGCCATGCGGTTCCGCTCCCATGAGTTCTACAACTTTGAATTCGGGGCGGCAGGGATCTTTACCTACAACCTGTTTTCCAATGACCTGAATGCACCAGATCCCACAACAGGCCAGGTTTCCAGATGGGAACATGAACTCTTCGACGTGCTGGACCTGGATAACTTCAACGACCTGGACCGGCTCGAAGAACTCTATGTCCGCTATAATTTTAATAAGGGGAATATCACCTACGGCAAACTGGCCATCTGGAACACCCCTCTGAAGAACCGCTCTGATGAGCGTATGAAACCCTTTGCCTTCAAGGGGATCTGGCTGAATTATACCCCTGAAATAGACCACCGTTTGCAGGCTGCCTGGATTGACCGGATCTCGCCAAGGGGTACCGTGGAATGGTTTGATTTCAAGGAAGGGATCGGGCTTTTTGACCAGGGTTTCCAGCCGGACGGCAGCGAGGCAGCGTATCACGAAAACCTGGAGTCCGAGGGCGTAGCCATGCTGGGATACCTGGGGCATTTTGAAGAATTTGACCTGGAATTATACCAGTTTTACATCCACCACCTCTCCTATGTGACCTGGGCCGGCCTGGAGTACCACAAAAACGGCTGGAACCTCGGCCTGCAGTATTCCGTGCAATTCCCGGACGCCTTCCAAAAGGAACTGGAGTACCAGCAGCGTTACGTCCAACCGGGCGAAAGGGGGCAGGTCCTCAGCGGCAGGGTGCGCTACCACTTCGGGGAGTGGGACCTGTGGGCAGCCTACACCCACGCCTTTGACACCGGCCGTTTCCTGTTCCCCAGGGAACTGGGCCGGGACAATTTCTACACCTCCCTGCCCCGGTCGCGCCTGGAAGGGTTCGGGGACACAGACGTCATCACCCTGGGGGCCCAGTTGCATTTCGGGGGGGAACATTTTACTGCGGATGCGATCTACACCAGGCTTTTCGGGCCTGAGGTGGATTCTTTCGAATTCAACAAATACAACCTGGATGCATACCAGCAGTTCAATGTGAGTCTTGAATACGCCTTTACGGGCTTTTTGGAGGGGATGCACATTACCCTGCTCTACATCCATAAGAACAACCTGAACAATACCGAACCGGAAGTCATTTTCAACGAGAGCAATTACCACCAGTTGAACATTGTGACGAATTTTGAGTTTTGAGGGGGCCGCACTGCCAGGGGGTCTGAAGGCCCGTGGCCTTCCTTCCACGGGAGCATTTTTTATGCATTACCGAGAATGATGCCCGTTTAAGGTGGGGGGCATTGCCCCCCACCCCCATTCATAATTTAAGTTCTCTCCCCGCAAATCCCCAGCAGTTGACGGTGGGTTAAGACCCTTCCATTCCCCCTATGGTATTGCTATCACTATACCTTCAAATTGCCATAACCACTGGAGGTTGATCCTTTTGTCTCGTCTGATTTTATGCTACCTTGCAGAAACCGCAAAACAGGCGTCGTGAAAGAACAGTGGTTACAGCAGGGATACCTCGATTTTGCCAAAGACGGCCCGGACAAACTGAGCATCAACCAGATGGGGCAGGAAATCGGGGCGTCCCGCTCTTCCTTTTACCACCACTTTGGAGAAATCGACCTGTTTGTGGATGCCCTATTGGCCCGGCACTGGGCTGTTTGCCAGGAGTTCAACCAAATAGGGAAGGTCAGCTGTAAAAACCTGGTCCCGGACCTCTACGAACTGCTGGCAGCACATTCTGTTGCCCTGCAATTCAGCCGGCAATTGTTCCACCACCGGCATATTCCCCGTTTCAATTACGTTTTTGTAAAATCCTATGAAGCCAGCGCGCAGGCGTTCATCCTGGAGTTGTTTGCCGCACACATGGATTTGCACCTGCCTCAAAATGACTTAAGCCACCTCTTTATGACCCTCGGGGAGGCCTGGTATTCCCGTCTGGACCCCAATGACCTGTCCGCCGCCACACTGCAGCACCACGCTGAAGACATCCTTCAGGACCTGGCCAATTTTATGGGATCCCAGGTCTATTCCACCTTGCGGAAGGTCCCCTGAAAAACCCTGCCCTTTACCCGCTTTTTTGTGTACAGGGCTGTCTATAGAATCCCTGTTTTTCAGCCTACCTTTATAAGACCCTAAAAATAAGGTAATCAGAGCGGTACGGCGATTATAGAGGGTCGCTGGACTGCACCTGCCTTACTAAAATCATATCGCCATGAAAGCACAGCACAAAACGTATTATTTCATCATCGCCCTAACCAGCCTGTTTACCCTGGCCGGCTGTCAGGAGAAGGAAACTTTGACCCCTGCCGAGGCGAAAGCCATCGCCGAGGAAGCCTACATCTATGCCTATCCCATGCTGGATAACTACAAAACGATGTATGTGTTTTCCCTGTGGGAGGAATCCCCGGCGTTTGTGGCGCCCTTAAACACGCTTTACAATACAGCAGAACTCCGAACTCCCGGGGATACGGGAGTGGTACGTCCCAATAACGACACGTATTATACCCAGGTCATTTTGGATCTGCGTCAGGAACCGATGGTGCTCAGCGTTCCTGCCATTGAAGATGGGCGTTACTACTCGTTTCAGCTGATCGATTTGTATACCCACAATTTCGACTATATCGGAACCCGGAAGACCGGCTTCGATGCAGGCACCTACCTGATCGCAGGCCCCAACTGGCAAGGCGAAAAACCAGCAGGCATCGAGAAGGTGATTCCCACAGAAACAATCCTTGCCATTGCACTGGGGCGTACCCAGGTATATGGCCCA